>JBIKWS010000704.1:0-2893 GCA_044356195.1 Cyanophyceae cyanobacterium | reverse complement strand
GGGCAGTTCCAGCCCCGCCCGGAACGGGGTGGCGACGTCCTCGTCGCCATTCCACAGCCTTCCCATGGGCGATGAGGACATCGACGTCCCGGAACCGTTCCAAGAGTGGGGCGGGTCCAGCCCCAACGGGGCCCCCCAAGAAAGCCCAGGGCAGAGCGAAGCGGCGCCCTGGGAACCAACGGCCACCTCAGCAACAAGCCCTGAAAGGGCGAACCAGCCTTACGATCCGCACTCCAAACGCCCAAGAAGCCACACCCAAGCCCAACCCACCGACGTCTGCAGCCCATGCCACATCTCCGGACCGCCGTCGCTGCGGGGTCAGGGGGTACCTGATGCCACGCTTTCCATTCGCCGGATACATCTCCCTTCTCAATCTGGCTCCGCTGGGATTCTCTTCCTCGCGACATCCTTCCTGACGCCATGAATACCACCCCGTTCTCGGAGTATGCCCTATCCACGGTGCTTTCGCCCGACGCGATCTACACGGTTGAGTTGCTGATGGACCGCGTGCGGCACATCGTTGATCCCGGCTATTGGGACGAGCCCAGCCACCTTGGTGAGGATCGCGAACGGCCCGACTATCAGCCGCACTTTTCCAAGGATCTCGTCATCCCAGCCGGCAACGAGTTGCAGAAGCTCTCATGGTTGAGTCTCCAGAGGGTGCGCAATGCCGAGCGACCTGTCCGGGATCTGAATGTGCTGCAGTTTCTCCCCGATCTCTCCGAGCTGTTCCTGATCGACAACGATGTGACGGACATCTCTCCCTTGGCTGGATGCTCAAAGCTGAAGAAGCTCGATCTCACGAGGAATCCGGTTCGGGACATCTCGGCGCTTGTTGCCTGTCCGACCATCGAAGTGCTTCGCCTCAGTGAAGCCCCGATTGAAGACTTCTCAGTCCTGAGTGCTTTGCCAAGATTGCGGGAACTGAAGATCTCGGCAGGTCAGATTCCCGTCTTCACCCGACTGAAGGGACTGCCACACCTTCAAAAGTTGTTGTTGGGCCTCGAAACCTTCCATTCCTTCGAAGGCTTTCCGGAAATGCCGGAGCTCAGGGCAATCCAGGATGCACACGTCACCAGCCCTCAAGGGCTGGAGAGATTTCCAAAGCTGGAGAATCTGAATCTGACTGGCCAGTTCTGCTCCCTGGAGCCGCTCCGCGAGTTGAAGGCGCTGACCCATCTCTATGTTTCTGGCTCTCGCGTGCAGTCGCTTGAGCCCCTGAAGGGCTTGTCAGCCCTTCGTGATCTCAGTTTGAGCACGGACGCGTGCGAACTCGACCTGGGTCCCTTGTACTTCCTGCCAGCGCTCCACGAAGTAGCCGTCGGCTGCAGCGGGAAAAAATCGTCTTCGCTGGATAAGCTTCGGCAAACCCTGCCGTCCTGGGACGTTGAGTTCCGTTCTCCACAGCCACGGCATACGCCCTCACTGGCACTGGAAGTCGTCGATCAGGAGACCTTCGACATCTATAACAGCAAGGAGCCCTTCAATCGGACCGATTCCGATGGGAACGAGCGTTTCCTTCAATCGGAGTTGGAGTGGCTCGACGCCCAGCTCGAGGAAGTTTTGAAAGTGGATTTCGAGAAGGACGAGGACTACTCGATTCCATTTCGATGGCTTGGAGCCCGATCCCGGACGGTTGTTCTTCTCAGTGACCAAGCGGTTGAGGCTTTTCCGCGGCTGGTTCTCCAGATCCAGAAGGTTCTCGCGCATGCCAACAAGGACTGGATCATCTACTTTCAATCGGACGAAGTGGAAGTGGAACAGGTGTTCGTTGTCTGGATTTACCCCGACAGGATCATGGTCACGAAGAAGTATGAAAAGACCGTCCGCAAGCTCATCAAAGCTCGCTAACGGCGTCCTGCAGGCCTTCAGCGCGAGCCTGGACGCAGTGATTCAACTGGCGGCCGACTCGGAGTGGGGGCGACGTGCTGTGATCGTTGATTCGGATCGCCATCGGATCGAGCTGTTGCAGGCATGAACCGGGAGCGCCCGCGTTTTTCCTGATCCAACGGTTGCGAATTTTGCAAACGGTAGCACTTCTAGGGGAAGCGTGCTGGAATGTCCGGGCGCTGGTGCCTTTTGCGCGTGAAGAACACTGCCTCTTTCAGTCCGTTGGCCGGGGAAGATCGCCTTTCGGCGGCCCCGGGCGTTGCGGCGTCGTGGATCGACCATCAGGCCCGTGGATTCGTCCGACGGGTGTTGTCCCCAATGCTTCGAGGCCGTCTCGAAATGGTGGCACCCGATGGAACGGTCGACACCTTCGGCGGCCTCCATCCGGGACCCGAAGCACGCATGGTTGTTCGCGACCATCGCTTCTATCGGCGTTGCGCCCGTACAGGCGATATCGGCTTCGGCGAAGCCTATCAGGCGGGTGAATGGGAGACCGACGATCTCTGCGCGGTCATCGAGTGGTTCTGTGCGAATACGGATTCGGCACCGACGATGGCGGGATCGAAGAACCAGCCCTTGCGTCTGCAACTGTTCTCCCTGGCCAATCGGGTGCGTCACTGGATGCACCGCAACACGATTTCGGGTTCGAAGCACAACATCCACGCGCATTACGACCTCGGGAACCGCTTCTACGAGCTCTGGCTGGATCCGACGATGACCTACTCGGCGGCGCTGTTCGAGGCCCCGGACCAGCAGCTCGAAGCCGCGCAAGTTGCCAAATACGACCGGCTGTGCCGGCAACTGCGGCTCAAGCCCGGGCACGAGGTCCTGGAGATCGGTTCCGGATGGGGCGGGTTCACGAGCCACGCGGTACGCAAGTACGGATGCCGTGTCACCACGGTCACCATCAGCACCGAACAACATCGCTTCGCCCAGGAACGCTTCCAGCGCGAAGGCATCGCGCATCGCGCGGAGGTGCTGCTGATGGATTACCGGAAGCTGC
>JBIKWS010000068.1:0-10305 GCA_044356195.1 Cyanophyceae cyanobacterium | reverse complement strand
TGAGGACGATCTTCCCGGCGGGATTCATCCCATTCGGGTTGAGGAAGAGCACCGAGGTGTCGTCGCTGCGCAGATAGAAGATCCACGCGCCCGAGACTTCGGGGATGAAGTAGCCGGAAATGCGCGCGCCATAGTTCTCGCGGGAGTCATCCGGGTAGACCGTGCGGGTATCGAACGAGGTCAGGTGGAGGACCTCCGTGGGACTGTTCGGAAAGGAGGGGTGGCCAGTCAGCAACGCGACCTCGTTGCCCCCGCCGGTGTCGTATTTCTCGAACTTCAGGAAGCCGCGACTGAGCGTCCGGCGGACACCGAGGAGTTCGACCTCGGAGATCTGCATGCTGTTGCCGCCGGGACCGGCCACGGTCGGGAAGATCAGCCGGTAGGACGTGTAAGGCACCTCGTTGGCGAAGGTGAGGGACTGCTTGTTGAACCGACCGCTGAACGCGACCTGGCCATTGGCAATCCGCGTGAAGGTCACACCATCGATGGATCCGGACAGTTCGTACGAACTCGGGTCCCGCTCGGGGGAGTCATTCGCCGAGGTCAGCGTCAGTCCCCGGACGACCGTGAGCCCGGACCCGGGCGTGACCGTAAACCCGGCATTGAGACGATCGAAGTTCAGGTACTTCGTGGGCAGGTCATCGATCGCCAAGGCGACGCTCTCGTTTGCAGGACTATTGCCCGAGGTGCGCACGATCGGATCACCCGGCGCGGTGATGTCCACGAGTTGGGCGTGGAGTGGGAGCAGGCAGGGGGCCATCAGCAGCGCGATGACCCATCGTATTAACATGGGACGTGACATGGTCTCCGGTCAGGGCTTGAAGGAATGGACCTCAAGGTTCCAAGTCTGGCCTTCCGGGTTGGTGAAGTCGAACCCGGAGAACACGAACAACTCCTTGCCCACCTCGACCGCCCGGTGACGCTTCAACGCGGGACCGGCTCCGGCACTGGCGGAGAGTTCCTGCCACGTCCCGCAGTTCCGGTCGAAGCGCCAAAGCTCATTGGTCACGTTCTGGGCAAACGGCGAGCCACAGCACGGCTCCCCACCCGGAAGATCCCCACCGTGGATGTACAGGTCGCCCTTCAGGACGCCCGCGGCGACGAGGTTCCGTGCCGGCTCCACATTGAACGCCGCCGCCGGAGTGCGATTCTCCCAACGATTGCGGGCGATATTGTACTCCCAGGTGTCGGCCAGGGTCTCGAATCCAAACTGGCCCAGCGTCTCGCCACCATAGAGGATCAAGCGTCCGCCCTGCGCGCCTGTGCCGTAGGCGGCTTCATGCCGGGGCGGGGGAGAGCCAGCGGCACCGTCCGGGATCAGCTCCGTCCATTGCCGGGACTGCACGTTGTAGACCCAGAGGTCGTTCAGCGTGGAGAAGAACCCATTGATGCCGCCGAACACGTAGAAGCGATTGCCCACCATCCACACGGCGGGACGCGAACGCCCGCTGGGACCCGCGTTGACCGGCTGGATTTCCGTCCACGCATTCGCACGCGTGTCGTAGGCCCACAGGTCGCCATAGACCGAGAAATCCGCGTAGAACGGGTCGGTGTTCACACCACCGCCGAACACGAAGATCCGACGGCTTCCCTCGTGAGCAGCGGAGGCGGCGAAGGCCCGCGGCGGCGGCACTGGCCCGTGCGGTTGCAGTCGGGTCCAACGGTCCGACTGGGTGTCGAAGCGGTAGAGGTCGTTGTAGGGAACGTGTTCGGGGGCGGTCAGGCTGTCGAAGACGCCACCGAACAGATACACGTCCTTGCCGAGTGCACTCACGGCAGGGGCGGAACGTTCCGAAGGCCCGATGCCTGTGGTCGGATGCACCGTCCATCCGTCCGCCAGGAGCGGAGCGCAGGTCGAGAGCACGGCGACGGCCATCGCGCGCAGGAATTGGAACACGGAGTGCCCGGGACTCGCCGGACGCGGAACAGACAGGAACAGACTCATGGTTTGATTGATCGGTTTGGTTTGTTCCCCGGTCCGGACGGATCCGGAACGGGGGAGATTGAGAAGGTATGGGCCAGCCTCATGGCAATGGCCGACCCAACCGGTAGAACTCGCTGCCCTCGGACCAGGGCGTGGCGTACCCCCAGCGCTGCCGAGGCTCGTCCCAGTACACCTCGGTGGCCTCGACGAGGATCCACGGCGCGCCCGGTTCCAGGCTCGTCTTCCGGTAGAGCGGCCAGCGCACGGGTTGGTTGCCCACCCGCGGGGATGACCACGACAGGTAAAGCCCGTCCACCGCCCCCGGCGGCGGCGGATCAACGCGGAGGGTCGGAGTCTCGGGATCAGCCACCTGCAATTCGTAGGCACCCACGTCCATCCTGAATCCGGAGACCCGGGCAAACCCCGGACCACGCTGGTCGAAGGAATCAGAGTCGGACTCCAATACGTTTTCCCCGGTGTCGACGGCCGGACTGTCCGGAAGGAGGGCCATGGTGAAAGTCGGGCCGCCGTTGTCCGCCAGCGGAAGCAGCCGGGCACCCAGCGGAGACTCCCACGTTCCAACGCGATCTGGCGACGCGGACTGGGTCCGGAGAGGCAACGATTCATCCCAGATCCCGATCAGGTTGTTCCCACCGGAAAGTACATCCCCCCGGACATCGGGACCAAGTCGGGCCCGGTTGCCAGCCACCAGACAGCCCCGAAGGCCTGCGGCCGTGGGTCCAGGAAGAAGGGAGAACGCCATGATGGCGCCGCCAACGTTGGCTGTGTTGCTGGACACGGTGCACTCCCTGAGATTCACCCATCCGACGCTGTAGATAGCTCCACCATCCCGCGCCGCCGAGTTGCCGGCCAAGGTGCAGCGCCACAGATCGGCAACGCTTCCAGAGGAAGCGTAAAGGGCTCCGCCGGATCCGGAGTCCGCGCGGTTCCCCGAGAGAGTACACCGCCTCAGGAACAAGGAGGATTGAGGGAGATTGAGGATCGCCCCGAAACCATGCACCGGGTCGCGGTTCTCGGTGATCGCACATTCCACCAGGGTCAAAATGGACCGGTTCACGATGGGCGCCTGCAGTCCGCCAGGGGCTTCCCCGACGCCTTCGCGCAGGGTCAGTCCGGTGATCGTGAGGACCGCGCTGTTTTCGAGCAGTGCCCGGGAACCCCCGCCGCGGATGGCGAGCCTCTTCGCGCCCGGCCCCAGGATCGAAAGGTTCCGGCGCACCCGCAACGGCCCCTGTTGGAGGGTGATGGCTCCGGACAGATGCCGCAGGTCGATGACGGCCCCGTCAGAAGCCTGATCGATCACCGCGCGCAGGGAAGCCGGCCCCGAGTCGTCGACGTAAAGGACGCGGGAGGATCCCGTATGGAACTTCAGGATCGGCGTGAATCGAACGCCGGCGCTGTTGGAGGCAGCGAGGTAGAACTGATGCAACTGGAGCTCCTCAAGCCCGGACAGCCGGATTCGCACCGGCGAGACGTCGAACCGTCCACGGGGCAGGAGGACCGATTCCGTCGGCGTGAACTGAAGCCCTTCACCTGCGACCCATTCGAACCACACGGTGGTCTGAAGGCCCTCCGTCCTGACGGTGCCCTGGAGTGTCGCCGCGGTGGGAGAGATGTCGCTCGCTGGCAGCGCAACCACCGTCGGTGGCGGTGCCGCAACGAAGCCAAGGCTCCAGCTCTCAAACAACCCCGAGAAGCCGCTGGCGTACAGCGTCCACACCCCGTTCAGCGGCCCGTCGAGCGCCGCGTCCATCTTGCTGGAATACGGTCCAGCCGGCGCAGGTGCCGCCAGATTGCCAGCCAGCCCCTGATCACTTTGCGGCCGGTAAACTCCCGACGGAATCGTTCCCTCCAACGGACTGGGAAAACCTTCCGCAGCGAAATCATCGAAGGTGAGGGTCACACCATCGACCGGGTTGAACCCGGCTTCCGCACTGACCATCGGGCGCAGCTTCTGTCCGCCCGGCCCCACCAACAAAACGCCGAAACCGGGCGAACCCGCCTTCAGCTTGTTCAGCGTGAGGGTGACCTTCCCGATGTCTCCCCCCATACCCGAGATGAAGAGCCGCGATGGATACCGACTGGGCGTGCCTCCCTGAACAACGCGGGTGCCCCCACCGATCGATCCCAGGCTGTCGAAAACCACCCCGCCCACCGTCACCTCTCCATTGGGACCCCCCGTTCCCCGCAGGACGAAGGTGTCGCCCGTCTGCCCGCCGACGATGTCGAAGAAGACCCAGTCTGGAACACGATTCCGGAAGGCCGTGGACGCGGTCGCCAACGAAGGGCTGCCGACAACGCCGCCAACGGTCTGAACCAGACGCAGCGAGGCGGGATTGTAGGCGGCGTTGTCCAGGTGATCGATGAGCACCCCGACACGGATCAACCGGCCCACGGCCTGCGCGTTGAGGGTGAACCGGAAAACGTCCGCACTCCGACCGGCACCTGGGGCCGGATTCTGTGTGCCCGTCATGAACGTCGCACCCGGATTCAGCGGGTCGTCGATGAACGCGTAGGATGCGTTCCCGGAATACGACCCGGTCAACGGTTCCATTGTCGAGAAGTAGGACGGCTTGGCGGGAGGCAGGTTGACCAACTGATAGCCATCGGTGCCCAGGACGTGGTCGCCATCCACATCCCGGGTCTTCGCAATCCCCGAAGACCGCCACGTCCCTCCAAGATCCTGATGTGTGCCCTCGTAGGTGATCACCGCCGGAGGCATGGGACCCGATCGAACCCACGTGGGACCGCCCACCAAGTTCCCATGGGCCAAGTCAAAGGCGGGCGCGCCGTCGCGCAGCTGGGTGCCGCTCCCCTCGTCGAAGGAATACAACGCGTACATGAACGGGAATTCCGTGCCCGTGAAGTTGCCATTGTAGGAACCCTCGAGGGTCGCCGGATCCAGCACCTGGCTCAGGATCAGCACCTCGTCGAGGCGTCCATCAAACTGGCGTGACGAATCGTTGTTCCCCAGCCGGATCTGCTTGCCGATGGCAAGGGCTGCGGGATCGACGAGCAAGGCTGCGGCAGTCCAGCTGCCGGCAGGCTGGCCGTTGACGAAATAGCGGACCTCACCGCCCATAGTCGCGGTCACCGCCACATGGGTCCAGGTGCGCATCGGCACCGGAACAGTGCTGAGGCGGCCAGTGAACACGCCGCAGCGCCCCAACTCGAGGAACTGCGGATCATTCGGGTTGTCCGACTGGGCCCGGATCAGCAACTCGACGCTGGAACCGCAGTCGGCCGCGGACAAGACCGCCGTCCGCTTTCCATTCAGCGTGCCTCCGGACCGCAGGTAAACCCAGGCCCCGATGGTGAATTCCCTGCCGAACCAACCCTCCCAACCATCCTCCCGCACGATCTCAACCGAGTCATCCACCCCGTCGAAGTCGAGGGCATGACCCAACGGCGCCCCCCGGAGAGAGAGCGGGAGCACCACCAGGAAACACAGGCACAACCGCCAGAAGGCGGACGGCATCCGACGAAAGGCATCAACAGACATGGCTCGGGAGGATCAAATGTTGCCTTCGTCTTACGGATTCCCCGCTGAAAGTTGCGCGCCCTTCTGAAAATCCTCATTCCGCCGCTTCACTTGCCACTGCCGCCGAGGGACGTTTCCTGCGATTCTCGCGCTGCTCCATGAGCCAAGACCCGTTGAACCGCCCTGTGGATCCCGCTGTCGCGGGGCGATTTCGCACCACCCATTGGTCGCTCGTCCTCCAGGCCGCCGGCACGGAGGACGCCGCCTCCCACGAGGCGCTCGAACGCCTGTGTGCCGGGTATTGGCCCGCCGTGTACGGCTTCATCCTGCGGCGCGGGCATCCGCCCGAGACCGCGCAGGACCTGACCCAGAGCTTCTTTGCCCGCCTCCTGGAAAAGGAGTGGTTGCGCAGCGCCGACGCCACCAAAGGGCGCTTCCGAACGTTCCTCCTCACCGCCGTCACCCGTTTCCTCGCCAACGCCCACGCGCACGAACAGACCGCCAAACGCGGGGGTGGCCTGCCTCCCGTCACCCTCGATACCACCACCGCCGAACCCAGCTGGGTCGTCCCCTTGCAGAGGCACCGCACCCCGGAGGAGGAGTTCGACCGCCGATGGGCCGAAACCCTGCTCGAACGCGTCCTGGCCCGGCTCCAACAGGAATTCGACGGCGGCGGTCGCTCGGGTCGGTTCGAGGAACTGAAATCCTTCCTCACCGGCGACCGCGGCGAACGGTCCTACGCCGACGTCGCCACGCGCCTGGGCGTCAGTGAATCTGCCGTGAAGGCCGGCATCTACCGCCTCCGGCAGCGCTACGGCGAACTCGTCCGCGAGGAAATCGCCGAAACCGTCGGATCCCCCGAGGAAATCGAGACCGAGATCCGCTATCTCGTCGCCGTCCTCGCGGGATGAAGCCGTCGTTCCCAAAGTTCTTCCGCAACTCGGGAGCCAAACTCTTTAAGAACACCGTGAGAGCGGAATCGGCGGCGGCACCGGCGGTTCCACCCACGCGAACCTTATGACGGACCCGAAATGCATCGAGTGCGGAAAGGAGGTACGGCAGGCCATCACCGCCGGCCTCTGCCCGCATTGCCTCCTGCTGCAGGTCCTCCAACCGCTGCCACCCCCGGACCCCGAGACCGTACCCGACGCCGGGAAACGCTGGATCGGTCCGTACGTCCTCCTCGAGGAGATCGCCCGCGGCGGCATGGGTATCGTCCACCGTGCCCGGGAACGGGACCTCGGACGGATTGTCGCGCTGAAGCTGCTGCGCGGTGCCGAATGGGTCTCCGGCGATTCCCTGGAACGCTTCCGGAACGAGGCCCGCGCGGCCGCCGCGCTCCTTCATCCCAACATCGTTCCCGTGTATGCCTTCGGGGACGACGGCGGCAACTGGTACATCGCGATGCGCCTCATTGAGGGCGGGTCGCTGGCAGATTGGATCCGGCGGGAACTGGAACGTACCGAAGCACGCGCACGGCATCGGCAGGCGGCCACGATCCTCCGGAAGCTGGCCGAGGCCACCCACCACGCGCATCAGCACGGCGTCCTGCATCGCGACCTGAAACCGGAGAACGTCCTGATGGACGCCTCGGGCGAACCTTACCTGACCGACTTCGGCCTGGCCCGCCTCGCCGATGCAGACGCCCGCATCACCCGCACGCTGACCTCCCTGGGCACGCCCGCCTACGTTGCGCCCGAAGTCGCCAGTGGTGGATCCGCCGAGGCCACGGTGCTGAGCGATGTCTACGGTCTCGGAGCCATCTTCTACGAACTGCTCACCGGTCGTCCGCCCTTCGAGGGATCCACGCCGTTGGAGGTGTTGCGCCGGGTCGCGGATGGCGACGTGCGCCCGCCTTCGAGTCTCCATGCGCAGGTGGACCGGGACCTCGAAACCATCTGCCTGAAGGCCATCGCGAAGGATCCCGCCGGACGCTACGACTCCTGCGCGGCGCTGGCCCAGGACCTGGGCCGATGGCTGGCGGGCCAACCCATCGAGGCACGGCCTGTGGGCTCCCTCGAACGGGCCGCGAAATGGGTTCGTCGCCGCCCCGTCCTCGCCACGCTGACCGCCCTGCTCGCGTTCTCGATCCTCGTGATCACGGTCGGTTCCTGGCAGGTCAGCCGGAACCTCCGCAACGTCGGCGAACAACAACGCCGTTCCATCGTGGCGCTCAATGTCGACACCGCCAACCAACGGATCACCGAAGGCGATTCCGCCGCCTCGTTGCCCTACCAGGTTGATTCCCTCCGGCTGGAGGCCGGGCATCCAGACGCCGAAAGGATGCACCGGATCCGCATGGGCCTGACCCTCCGCGACATGCCCCGCCTGCGCCTTCTGTGGCGTCATGCATCCGCGGCGAATTCGGCCGCCTTCAGCCACGACGGACAGCTCGTCCTTTCCGCCGGCGAGGACGGAACCGCGCGCATCGGACGCGTCGATGGCCAGGGCGCCCCCCTCCTGCTGAAGCATCCGAAACCGGTGGTTCACGCCCTCTTCAGCCCCGACAACCGCTTCGTCCTCACCCTGGGAAGGGACGGGTTCGCCCGGTGCTGGAACGCCACTGATGGCAGCCTGCGGTTCCCCGCGTGGCCCATCACCACCGGCCTCTACAAGCTGCCGCTCAGTCCGTCCGCCTCGTTCAGCCCCGATGGCACCCGGATCCTCAGCATCTCCGGTTCGCAACTCGAACTCCGCAACCCGGAGAATGGAACGTTGCTGCAACCGCCCCTGAAACTCCAGGCCACCGCCCTCTACGCAAGCTTCAGTCCGGGCGGCGGACGGATCGTGTGCAGCCTCGCGAATGGCCGGGTCCAGGTCTGGGAACCCACCGCTACCGGGATGGAGCTGCTCGCCGACCACCGTCATCTGAGCGGTGTGGCCATGGCCGAAATCTCCACCTCCGGAAGAAGCGTCGCCTCCGTGGGAGTCGATGCGATCGGCCAGGTTTGGGAGGCCGAGACCGGAACCCTCGTGGGCGAACCATTCCGTCATGAAGGTCGGCATCGGATCACGCAGACCACCTTCAGCCCGGTGGATGATCGCTTCCTCACGATGTGCTTCGACAACACGGTGCGCCTCTGGGATGGAGCTTCCGGACGGATGATCGCCCGCGAGATCAGTCATCCCAACGGCATCACCATGGCCCGCTGGGACCGCTCCGGAAACCGGATCGTCACCGCAAGCTTCGATGGTACCGCCCGCGTCTGGGATGCGACCACCGCCACCCTGCACCACCCGCTGCTCCACCACGCCAGTTACGTCACGGACGCGATGTTCTCGCCTTCCGGAGAACAGGTGGTCACGGCCGCCCAGGACGGCGGCATCCGCCTCTGGTCGCTCCACAGTTCCACCAACCTCACCCAACGCCTCGCAGAACGCCCGGTCAGCCTGTCGTTCTTCAGCCAGGATGGCACGCGGCTCGCCCTGACTACCGGCGGGGAAAACCTACAGATCCATTCCCTGCGGACCGGCACACAGCAGGATGTCCTCCGCCTCGAACACCGCGGCGGAGGAAACATCCTCCAGGGAGCCTTCGATCCCACGGGACGGTTCGTGGCGACCGCCACGCACGACGGCCGGCTCCACCTCTGGGACGCCGTCTCGGGCCTGCCTGCCACCCCCGCCCAGACGATCGGCGGCACCGTCGCCTCCATGGCCTTCAACACGTCCGGGGATCGCATCGTCGTCCTCGCCACCGCCCGGAACTCCCAGCGCATCGTATCGGTCTGGAGCACCCCGGCACTATCGAGGATCTCCACCACGCCACCTCTTGGCATGAATGTCACCGGTGCCCGATTCCACCCGCACGACAATCGGATCCTCACCACGGAATCCCACGGCGGAATCCGGTTCTGGAATTCCGAGACCGGCACGGCTTCGGAGCCCATGATCCCGGGTAACTACGCGGTCAGCGAAGCCAGCTTCAGCCCCGACGGCCAATGGTTCGCCATCGCCGAAACGGACATGGGTTTCACCACCTGTCCTGGCCAGCTCTGGTCCGTGTCCACCGGCCAGAAGGTGGGGCCGCCCCTGCTCCAGCAGGATGGCACCATCAGCGTCGCCTTCAGTCCGGATGGCAGCCGGCTCGCCACCGGCACCGAGGCCGGAACGGCCCGCATCTGGGAGGTGCCCTCGGGGAAACCACGGACGCCGATCATGCGCCACCAGCACAAGGTGAAGAGGGTGCTCTTCTCCCCCGACGGCACCCTGCTCGCCACCCAGACCATGAACGGTGCCGTCCGATTGTGGGATGCCGCCACCGGCAGCCCGCTCATGGCCTCCCGCTCCTTCGCCGGAGGTATGCTCTCCATTGCCTTCCAGCACGAGACCTCCGAGTTCCTCGTCCTGGACGCCACCGGCGTCCTGCACCGCTGGAACTGTGCCCCCACTCCGGAATCCACCGAACAACTCTCGCAATGGTCCCAGGACCTCAACGGCCTCCTGCCCAAACCTTGAACCTGGAAAAGACGGTTGGATCCCGACGGCGGAACCCATACGCCGGAGGCGTTGAAGCCGGTAGCCCCGGGTTGGCGCGGTAGCGCCTACCCGGGGTTTGGATGGATTGGAAGAAGCGCCCCCCCCTGATTGAATCTTTCCCCGGCCGCCTCCTTCCGCTCCAATGCCTCGACTGTCCCCAGTCGGTCCGCGCATCTGCCCTGGCGAGAAATCCAGCACTGCTTCGGACGCGCACCGGCTGGCCACGGATCCAACAGGATATTCACATGCCCACTGCCCCGCTCCGAACGCCGTGCAAGCCAACGCCGGCTGCCCGCCCCGATCCGTTCCACCCCTTGGCGAAGGTGCACGCCCTGCTCTGCGTGGGGTTCCTCCTTTTGTTCGGCATGCCCGCGCGGGTCGCGGCGCAGGTGACGAATCG
>JBIKWS010000701.1:0-2895 GCA_044356195.1 Cyanophyceae cyanobacterium | reverse complement strand
GTAGCCCTTGTCGAACTGCATGCCCTCGACGACATCGAGGGTGGTCTCGATGGACTTGGCTTCCTCGACGGTGATCGTGCCGTCCTTGCCGACCTTGTCCATCGCGTCGGCGATGATCTCGCCGATCGTGGTGTCCCAGTTCGCGGACACGGTAGCGACCTGCTTGATCTCTTCCTTGTCCTTCACCTTCTTGGCGATCTTGGCGAGCTGTTCGACAGCGGCGTCGACAGCCTTCTGGATGCCGCGTTGGAGCGACACGGGGTTCGCGCCAGCGGTGACGTGCTTCAGGCCTTCACGGTAGATGGCCTCGGCGAGCACGGTCGCCGTCGTGGTGCCGTCACCAGCGATGTCGGAGGTCTTCGAAGCGACCTCGCGCACCATCTGGGCGCCCATGTTCTGGTAGGGGTTCGGCAGCTCGATCTCCTTGGCGACGGAGACACCGTCCTTGGTGACCGTCGGAGAACCGAACTTCTTGTCGATGACAACGTTTCGGCCCTTGGGACCGAGGGTGGCCTTGACGGCCTTCGCGAGGATTTCGACGCCGCGCAGGAGTTCCTGGCGGGCAACCTCATCAAACAGCAATTGCTTGGCAGCCATGTCTAGTCAGCAGTTGAACGTGGATGTTGAAAATTCGAATCAGGCAATGATCGCGAGGATGTCGTCGGCGTTCAGGAGCTTGTACTCCTTGCCGTCGACCTTGATCTCGGTGCCACCGTACTTGGAGATGAGGACGCGGTCGCCAATCTTCACTTCGAAGGGCTGCACCTTGCCATCATCATCCTTCTTGCCAGTCCCCAGAGCGCGGATCACGCCCTCGGTCGGCTTTTCCTTGGCGGAATCAGGAATGATGATTCCGCCCTTCTTGACTTCCTTCTCCTCGACGGGCTCGACAAGCACACGGTCGCCGAGCGGTTTCACATTGAGTCCCATATGACTGTTAACGTGTTTCTTTGCGTTGCGTTTACCTCTGGAAACAACTCCCGCCGCACCAGCAAACGGGAAAAGCCGGTTCCGGCATCCCACCGAACGGCAGGACGCCGAGTCCGAAAACTGGTTTACTTCTTCTTCTCGTCCACAACCTCGGCATCGATGATCGGGCCTTCCCCGGCAGGCCCTGCCTTTGTGGACCCTGCACCGGCTCCCGCTCCTGCGCCCGCTTCCGCGGACTCCCCGCCGGCGGCCGGTCCTGCCTTCGCGTAGAGCGCCTCACCCGACTTCTGCATCACGTCGTTGAGACGATCGATCGACGAGCGGATCGCCGCACTGTCACTGCCCTTGAGGGCATCCCTGACAGCTTTCGCTGCGTCTTCGATGCCAGACTTGGCCTCGCCCAGCTTGTCGCCGTTGTCCCGGGCGAACTTCTCTGCGCGGTAGGCGACGTTGTCCGCCTCGTTCCGCAGTTCCACTTCCTCGCGCTGCGCCTTGTCTTCATCGGCGTGCGCTTCGGCGTCGCGCCGCATGCGCTCGACCTCATCCTTGGAGAGACCGGAGGAAGCGGTGATGACGATCTTCTGGGTCTTGCCCGTACCCAGATCCTTGGCGCTGACATTCAGGATGCCATTGGCATCGATGTCGAACGTCACCTCGATCTGCGGGACACCGCGCGGAGCCGGCGGAAGGTCACGAAGCTCAAATCGCCCAAGGGACTTGTTGTCCCGGGTGAACTGACGCTCGCCCTGAAGGACGTGCACGTCCACTCCCGGCTGGTTGTCGCTCGCGGTCGAAAAGATTTCCGATTTGCGCGTGGGGATCGTGGTGTTGCGCTCGATCAGCTTGGTGAACACGCCGCCCAGCGTCTCGATGCCGAGCGACAGCGGGGTCACGTCCAACAGCAGCACATCCTTGACCTCACCCCGGAGGACGCCGCCCTGGATGCCGGCACCGATGGCGACCACTTCATCGGGATTCACGCCCTGATGCGGCGCCTTGTTGACCAGCGAGCGGGCCGTTTCCACCACCCGCGGCATGCGCGTCATGCCGCCGACCAAAACGAGCTCGTCCACCTTGTCCGCCGTGAGACCAGCGTCCTTGAGGCACGCCTTCGTGGGCGTGATCGTGCGCTCGAACAACCGATCGCAGAGCTGCTCCATCTTCGCCCGGGTGAGCTTCGTCTGGATATGCTTCGGCCCGGTGGCGTCGGCAGTGATGAACGGAAGATTGATGTCGTATTGCTGCGAGGAGCTGAGGGCGATCTTGGCCTTCTCCGCCTCTTCCTTGATCCGTTGGAGGGCGTCCGGCTGCTTCCGGAGATCAATGCCGGATTCACGACGGAACTCTTCGAGCATCCAGTCCATCAGCGCATTGTCCCAGTCGTCTCCCCCGAGGTGGGTGTCGCCATTCGTGGCCTTCACCTCGAACACACCGTCACCGATTTCGAGCACGGAGATATCGAAGGTACCACCGCCCAGGTCGTACACCGCGATCTTCTCGTCCTTCTTCTTGTCGAGACCGTAGGCCAGCGATGCCGCTGTCGGTTCATTGATGATCCGGAGAACCTCAAGGCCCGCGATGCGGCCGGCATCCTTGGTGGCCTGCCGCTGGGAATCGTTGAAGTAGGCAGGAACCGTAATGACGGCCTGGGTGATCGTTTCACCAAGCCGGACTTCCGCATCTGCCTTCAGCTTGGCGAGGATCATCGCTGACACCTCGGGTGGGCTGAACTGCTTGGGCTTGCCCTCCACCTCCACCTCGACCCACGCATCGCCGTTCGGAGCCTTGACCACCTTGTACGGCACCCGCTTCACCTCTTCCTGAACCTCATCGAACTTGCGTCCCATGAAGCGCTTGATGGAGTAAACGGTGTTGCGTGCGTTGGTCACGGCCTGGCGCTTCGCCGCCTCACCCACCACACGCTCACCGCTCTTCGTGAATGCGACCACCGAGGGAGTTGTGCGT
>JBIKWS010000702.1:0-2895 GCA_044356195.1 Cyanophyceae cyanobacterium | reverse complement strand
ATCACACCACAGCTTCGCCGGTCGGATGACTGCACCCGCAGCGTCCATCGGCACGAATCCATGCTGCTGTCCGCTCACGGAGAGGGCGACCACCTCTCCGGCAGCGGCCTTGGCGTCCTTGAGGGCTGCCTTCACGGCCTTCACGAGGGCAACGCGCCAGGTTTCCGGATCCTGTTCCTTCGCGCCGGCGGGAAGGTTTGGAATCAATCCGTAGGCGGCGCTGCCGGTTCCGCACACCTTGCCGCTGCGCGCATCCACGACCAACGCCTTGGTCGACTGCGTGCCTGAATCAATGCCGATGAGAAGCGAACGGGATGCCATGGAATCAGTAATTGGTTTGTGTGCGGGCCACCATGCGGGACACCGCCCCGTCTGAGAAGTCTGGAGACGGAGAGCACCCGGGATCCCCCGCTTGAAGAAATCTCATCCAAATTCCGGCTTTCCCGGTTCCGATCCTTGACGCCCCCGGCTCCATTGATACTGTCCGCCGCTCCGCGTCCTATGGGACGCGCTCGATTTTTTTATGAAGCGCCAGTACCAGCCGTCGAAGATCCGCCGCGTGCGCCAGCATGGATTCCGTGCCCGCATGGCCACCAAGAGCGGTCGTGCCATCCTCAGCAACCGCCGCCGCGTCGGCCGCAAGAAGCTCACCCAGGTCTGATCCGGCTCCCTTTTCAGAAGCCGGACTCGACTGACACCCTTCCTGCCCGTTTTGGGCGCCCATGCGCCTGACACTCCCCAAAAGCCGCCGTCTGTACCAAAGGCGCGACTTTGTCGAGGTTCGGGATGAAGGAAGGCGGATCGCACAGGGTTGCCTCGTGATCAACTGGCTACCCTTGAAGGCGGGCGAGCCTTGGAAGGTGGGCATCATCACCACCAAGGCCCTTGGATCGGCGGTGGTCCGAAATCTGGCCCGCCGCAGGATCCGCGAGGCTTTTCGCTGCAATCAGGACCTTCTCATCCACTCTGCCCACATCGTATTGATCGCCCGTTCTTCTATCCGCGAAGCAACCCAGGAGCGCGTTGTCGCGGACCTGCTCCGCGTCTTGAGGCGGGCTGGGCTTGCCTCCTCCTGACCCGTGAAACCGCTCCAGTACATCCTCATCGGACTGGTTCAGGTTTATCGCTGGGTCTTGTCTCCTGCCCGTGCCGCCCTGCTTGGTGGGCCCGTCTGCCGCTTTACCCCTTCCTGTTCGTCCTACGCCCTGGAGGCCTTGCGCCTGCATGGCCCGATTTGCGGCTCGGCACTCGCCGCCCGCCGTGTCTGCCGTTGCCACCCTTGGGGAGGTGCCGGTCTGGACCCTGTTCCTCAAACGTCCCGTACCTGACCTGTTTTCATGGATCGCAAGGCAATCGCCATTCTGGTCGTCGCGTTCGGCCTCGCCCTGGGGCTGCAACCCGTGGCGAAGATGCTCTTCCCCACCAAACCGGTGCCACCGGGTGCCACCAACGGCGCGCCTCGGGTCCTCAACGGAACCAACATTCCGGCCGCATCCCTCTCCGCCCCCGGTTCCCAGGCAACCGTTCCTTCCCTCAACAACGTCCAACCCCTCGCCCCGGCGACCACGGTACCGGCAACCCCTGCGGGACCTGAGAAGACCGCCGTCCTGGCCAACAAGGCTTCCCGCTGGATCATCAGTTCCCACGGTGGAGGCATCCGCAACGTCGAACTCCTCGAGTATCAGGCGTTCACCGGCCGGATCGCCAAGGGCCGATCCAACACTCCCGTCCTCCTGAACGCAGCGGGCCTGCCGCCGGTCCTTTCCCTGCGCAACGGCGCTGCCATCGAAGGCGACGGCGAGTACCAGATCCGACAGGTCGATGCCTCGACGGTCACTGCCGAGAAAACCCTCCCGAACGGCCTCCATATCGTCCGGGAGTACCGGCTGACAACGAACGAACACCTTCTTCACGCGGTCGTCCGCCTTGAGAACCGCACGGCCAACGTCCTCAGCCTCCCGGCTGTTGAATGGTCCACCGGTGCCGCAACCCTCATGAACTCCCACGACAAGGGAGACATGCTCGCGGTGGACTGGTTCAACGGCAGCAAGACCTACCAGACGCTCGGATGGGTCCCGACGCCCGGCCTGCTCTGCATCCCCAGCAACCCCAAGGTTGATTACAAGAGCCGCGAGGACGACGGCTCGATCGTGTGGGCCTCGGTCCAGAACCAGTTCTTCACCCTGGTCACCATTCCTGACCGCACTGCCAAGGAGTTCACCGCCGTCCGCACGCTGCTGGCCGCACCCGGTACCGACTCGATGAGGGCCGATCCCGGCCAGAACCCGCAACCCGTCGCCGTTGTCTCCTCGTTCAAGCAGGACGGGGCCAACGTCGCACCGGGCAAGAGTCTCGACTACGGGTTCACCGTGTACGCCGGCCCGAAGGAATACTTCGGACTCTCCCGGCTCCAGCCGAGCCTCGACCTCAACATGGAGTACGGCATCTTTGGTTTCTTTGCGAAGCCACTGCTGCTCGGGATGAACTTCCTGCACAACAGCGTCAAGTTGCCCTATGGCTGGTGCATCGTCGTCATCACCCTCTTCATCAAGATCCTCTTCTGGCCCCTGACCGCCGTTTCTACCCGCTCCATGAAGCGCATGGCGGAACTCGGCCCCCAACTCCAGGCCATCCGCGACAAGTACAAGGACGACCCCAAGCGCCTGAACGAAAAGACCCTCCTGTTCATGCGCGAAAGCGGGTACAATCCCGTCGCCGGGTGTCTCCCCATGATTGTGCAGATCCCGGTGTTCATCGGGTTCTTCACCATGCTCCGCTCGGCCATCGAACTGCGCGGGGCCTCGTTCCTGTGGTGCCCGGACCTGGCCGCTGCGGACACGCTCTTCGTCATCCCCGGCCTCGGCTTCGTTCCGCTGCTGGGTGTCCCGGGCCTCG
>JBIKWS010000703.1:0-2895 GCA_044356195.1 Cyanophyceae cyanobacterium | reverse complement strand
ACTGGATCCTCACCTACTTCGCCCGTGAAATGGCGGAGGAGATCCAAGTTTCAAGTTTCAAGATTCAAGTTTGAAGCAAGCGTAGCAGACGAGGTAACGAGGCTGTGGATCAAGGGAGTCGACAGTCCCCAGTCTCTCTGGAATCTGGGATCTGGAAACTGGCAACTCCCCCTGGAGGCCGCGTGCCCCCACGCGGCGATCCCAGGTCTGGTAACTGGCAACTGGCCTCTGGAAACTCTGTTTGTAGGCCGCGTGCCCTCACGCGGCGCCCAGGCAACTGGCAAATCCCCAATCACCCAAACTCAAAACTCTCCCTGTCGGTTTCCCCCAAACCTGCTCTCATCCCCCCATGGCACTGATTGACTGCCCGGAATGTCGGAAACCCGTCTCCTCCGAGGCCCGCGCCTGTCCAGGCTGCGGCTATCCCGTGGTGGAGAAGCTAAAGCCTACCACCGGCCCAGGAGCGGCCGCCTCCGGCCCACGCGAACCCATCGCCATCGTTCACCCCTCGTGGTGGGGCTACTTCTGGTACTGGTTCTTCTTCTTCCTGATCGTCCCGCCCTTCATCGCCTGGGTCAAACGCAGCGCCACCGTCCTCCGCATCTACCGCGACCGCATCACCATCGAACGTGGCCTCTTCTCGAAGTGCTACCAGGACTACCACCCCAAGGACATCCGCTCCATCGACGTCGACCAGACCTTCCTCGGCCGCGTCCTGGGCATCGGCGACATCACCCTCTCCACCGCCGCCAGCTCCGAAGGCACCGAAGTCCTCCTCTCCATCCCTGATCCCCAGGCCGTCCGCGAACTCATCCTCGCCCAACGCGGGAACCAATAACGAGGTCACAACCCCTTGACCAACGTCGCCGGGATCACGGCGCGCGGCGCAAACCCGGCGCGCCGCATGTACTCGCACCATTCCTCGCCGTGCTCAGCAATCCGGGTTCCGTAGCGGACCGACGCCACCACGTGCGCCAATTCATGGCAGAGTGTCTCGCGGAGCAGGTCCTCGTTCTCATCCAGCAGCAGCACCCCGTTCAGCGAGATCTGGAGCGACCTGAGATCGCAACGTCCCAGTGCCCCTCCCAATTCGTCCGAGAACCCGATCTCCACGTCGCGCATCAGCCGGGACAACCCCCACACCGAGGCCCAGCGCTGGGCCTCGCTGAAGAGCCGATCCAGCTTCCGATGCATCCGTTCCTCCTCTTGTCGCGTGCGCACACGCACTCCCTCGGCCATCCAGGTTCCCTCGTCAACGGGATCCCTGCGAACTGCCCGCACCAAACCCTTCACCAACCCATCGACTTTCGGAACCCACCGGATCAACATCAGCGACGTTCCTCCCCCGCATGGCACGTACCCTCCAGACCGGTCTGAAGCCGTTCCTCCGATGGCTCCCGTGGGCGATCCTCCTGATCGCCGTCGCGCCGCCTGCCCGGGCTGCCGTTGATTACACCACCCAGATCCGGCCCCTCCTCCAGGAACGTTGCTTCTCGTGTCACGGGGCCCTCCAGCAGAAGTCCAACCTCCGCCTCGATACCGTCGAACTCATGCGCCGCGGCGGGAAGTCCGGTCCTGTGCTCGTTCCCGGCAAGCCTGACGCCAGCCCCCTCCTCGAACGCGTCGCCACCGCCGATCCCGAGGATCGCATGCCGCCCGAGCACGAAGGCCAACCCTACTCGCCCGCGCAGGTCGCACACCTCCGGGAATGGATTGCCGCCGGCGCCCCGGCACCCGCCGATGAACGTCCCGAACCCGATCCCCGCGATCACTGGGCCTTCCAGCCACGCACGCGCCCCGAGGTTCCCCGCCCTTCAAACCCAGACCCGACCCGCCTGCGCAATCCCATCGACGCCTTCCTGGAGCACGCCCGCGAATCCCGCGAACTCACCCCGCAACCCGAGGCACCACGCGCCCTGTTGATCCGGCGTCTCTATCTCGATCTCATCGGTCTTCCTCCCACCGAACCCGAACGCACCGCTCTCCTCGCCGATCCCACACCGGATTGGTACGAACGCTTGGTGGACCGACTCCTCGACGATCCCCGCCATGGCGAACGCTGGGCGCGCCACTGGATGGACATCTGGCGCTACAGCGATCCCTGGGGCCTCGGCGACCAGCATCGCAACAGCCAGAAGCACCTCTGGCACTGGCGCGATTGGATCGTCGAATCACTCAATCGCGACCTGCCCTACGACGAGATGCTGCGCCTGATGCTCGCCGCGGACGAACTCCACCCGAACGACCCCGACCGCCTCCGCGCCACCGGCTTCCTTGCGAGGAACTATTTCCTCTTCAACCGCAACCAGTGGATGGACGAAACCGTCGAGCACGTCGGCAAGGGTCTCCTCGGCATCACGCTCAATTGCGCAAAGTGCCACGACCACAAATACGATCCCTTCCCCCAAACCGACTACTACCAGCTCCGTGCCGTCTTCGAGCCCTACCACGCGCGCCTCGACGTGCTCCCCGGTGAACCCGATCTCGATCGGAACGGCCTGCCCCGCGTCTACGACCGCTCGCTCGATACCCCGACGTGGCGCTTCGTCCGCGGTCAGGAGAACGCGCCGGACAAGTCCGCCCCGATGGCACCAGGCGTTCCCGCCCTGTTCACCTTCGCCTCTTTCGAGCCCCGTCCGGTCTCGCTTCCGCCCGAAGCCTGGCAACCCGAGCGCCGGCCATGGGTCTTCGAAGCGCACCTTCGCGCGGCCTCCAACCGCACTGAAGCCGCGCGCGTCCGCCGCAACGAAACCCGCACCCGACTCGGCTCCAACACCAACGCCGAACCCCAGACCGAACTCCGCATCGCGGAATCCCAACTCGCCGTCGCCGAACTCGACCTCCTCGCCGTCACCCACCGTGCCGCCGCCCAGCGCGAGCAATGGGGCGAATCTG
>JBIKWS010000700.1:0-2906 GCA_044356195.1 Cyanophyceae cyanobacterium | reverse complement strand
TGCCGAGTTCAAGGCGTTGTTGTCCTCGTTTTATGTCATCGCGGCGGTGGGTGGAGGGTTGTGGACGTTGTTCGGCCAGCAGACGGCGGCGGCGGTGACGGAACCGCTGCTGGGTGGCGTGGCGGCGGCGGCACGGCGGACTTTTGTCCTGATCCTGGGAATCTGGCTCGCCGTCGCCGTGGCGTTGTTCTTCTTCCAGGGAGACCTGATCCGGATCTGGAAGCTCTCCGGACCGGGTGGCCTGTGGGCCACGTGGGTGCTGGGTTTGCTGACCTTGTGGATCTCGGTGGCGCGCGGGCTGGTTCAAGGACGTCAGAACTTCGCGGCGCTGGGATGGCTGACGATCCTCGACGGGATCGGGCGGTTTGGAACGGTGGTTGCCCTGGTGACGTTGTTCTCGGGAGGTGCGGCCGGGGCCATCACGGGTGCGGCGCTCGGATGTGCGGCGGCGTTGACGGTAGGATTGTGGGGTTCACGTGAAGTCTTGCGGATGAAGCCGGCGCCGTTTGACGGGGCGGTGTGGCGCGCGGGGTTCATTCCGTTGGCGATCAACGCGGCCTCCATCCAACTGTTCCAGCAATACGACAACATGTTCTGGCAGGCGGCAGTGCCGGCGACAGCGCTGGCGGAGTGGAATCTCGGGGCACGGTACTCGCCGGCGCAGACAATCGGGTTCGGCCTCACGCAGTTCACGGTGCCGCTGGCGTTGGTGATGTTGCCGCGGATCGCACGGAGCGCGGCCATGGGGGAGAAGTCGGATTCATTGAAGCTGACGTTCCTCGCGACGCTGGCGATGGGTGGGGGTGCAGCGCTGGCGTGCACGGTGCTGCCGCGGTTGCCGCTGCAGGTGATGTTCTTCAACAAGCCGGAGAACTGGGCGGCATCACCGCTGGTGCCGTGGTTCGCCTGGGCGATGACGTTCTTCACGCTCGCGAACGTGCTGTTGAACGACCTCTTCGCACGGCGGCGGTTCGGCGTGGTGTACGCAGTGGTGGCGCTGGCATGCGGTTACGTCGGGGTGCTGCAATGGCTGAAGCCTAGCCTGGTCGCCATGGAACCGGCGCAGGCGTACCGCTCCGGCGTCCAGGTCCTGTGCGTGTTTACTGCCCTGTTCCTGGGAACCGCCGCCGCGTTCGTCCGATTCACCCGCAACGAGCGAAGTGGAGTTCAGTAACGCCGGGTGCCCTCACCCGGCGCATCAATCTGGGAATTGGCAACTGGCAGCTTCCCCACTTCAGAGGCCCAGCCGATGTCCCGGGTAATCGGGGTGGCGACGTCGGAACTCGCGCCATATTGCCATCCATTCGGGTCGGGCGAGTTGGGCGAGTCCGCCGCCGGGGTGGACCACGGCTCCGGCGTCGATCTCGCTGAGGAGTCGGGTGCCTTCCGGGTCAAGGTTGGGTTCGGGGAGGGCTGCGGCGAGGTCCACCCGTTCGAAGTCGCGGTCGAACCAGCCGCTCACGATCAGGGTTCGACCGTCCGGCGTTACTTCCAGGCCGTTGATGCTGCCGTCCCGTCGCAGGGGCGGACGGAGGCGCGTGCCGGTGCGTCGGTCCCAGAAGTGGATGATGCCAAGGCGATCGCCGGTGATGACCCAGGGTTTTCCCGGGACGAAGCAGGCGGCCAGGATGGCATCGGCGTGGGGCAGCATGGGGCAGGCGAGCCGTCCCTCCTTCCACAGCCAGACCTGGGCGAGTCCGCCGCCGCCCCCGGTCAGCAGCAGTTCTCCGGTTTCGTTGAAGCGCGAAACAAAAGGCCAGCCGACGTACGGGATGGCCGGGGGCGTTGCAGCCCCCGTGGAGGTGTCGTGGAATCGGATCTGCATCTCGCTGGCGCCGACGGCGCGCACGGCGGTGTTTCCGTGGAAGGAAAGTGCCAGCGTGGTGGACAACCGCTCGTGCGAAGGGATGAGCTCGCGCGCGTTGTCGCGATCGAAGAGCTGGATCTTCTCGTGGAATCCCCAGGCGGCGAAGATCCGCCCGTCCGGACTGTAGGTGCATTCCCCGCTGTTCGCGGTTCGCGCCTCGTCCGGGTTGACCTCCAGATGGAAGAGCTCGCGGAGCGTGCGCGTCTGCACGTCGATCTCGATCCCTTGTCCGCCGGCGCACAGGACGCCCAGCAATCGACCCGACGGATGCCAGGCGAGGCTGCGCGGCTCCGAAGGCATGTGGATCGGTTTCGACAATCGTGTGCCCGCGGCGAAATCCCACAGTTGCACGTTGCCGGTGCCGCCCGTCGGTCCCGTTCCTGAGTCCGGTCGTCCGGCGACCGTGCTGACGGCGAGGGCCAGTTGTGTCCCCGAGGGACCGAATCGGGCGTCGAGGATCCAGCCGTCCGCCTTCAGTTCAGGACCGGCGGGCTGGGCGGTGCGGATCTCATGGACACGGGTGGAACGGCTGGTGTTGTTGGGGTGGCCGTGGCCCGACGCGACCACCCATCTTCCATCGGGCGAGAGGGTCGCGCGGGTGGTGCCGTCGTGCCGGATCGCCGAGACCAGCTTCGGCTTCTGGATGCGCCAGACGCGGAGCAGGCCGTTCTCGCCCGAGGCGATGAACCGGCCGTCGGGAGAGAACTCCACGCTCAGAACGGCGGAGTGATGGTGGCCGACCTGTCCCAGGAACCGGCCGTCGGTAACGGACCACAGTTCCAATCGGCGATCGTAGCCGCCCTGGGCCAAAAGGGTGCCGTCCCGGCTGAAGGCGGCGGTCGTGGAATAACCCTCCCGGCTCGGGAAGGTCGCCGACTTACCGGCGGTCCGATCCAGCACCGGGGCGCTGTTGCGGGCGATCCAGCGACCGTCGGGGCTGACGGCGACCGGGTTGCCCGAGTCCGCCTCCTCGCCGGTTGCCGGGTGTTCACCCACCACCTCGCCGGTGGTGCTGCGATGGATCCGGAGACCGCCGCCG
>JBIKWS010000805.1:0-2543 GCA_044356195.1 Cyanophyceae cyanobacterium | reverse complement strand
TCTGAAGCCGGCCAGAACTCGGTTGCAGACCATCGTCCCGGTAGGCCTTCTCCGAAAACGGACTGCTGAAGGAGCGGAACTGCGCGGTCACGTCATTGGTGACCAACCCGCGCCGCACCACCTCCAGGCGAGGCGTGCTCAGGAGTGCCGTCACCTGCCACGAAGCCGTCAACGGAATCACCGTGCCCGGCAAGGTCTCGGTATAGTTGGGGCCGCGGAAATAGAAGTCCTGAGATTCAGCTCCCCTCCGCCGCCAATGGATGAAGTCCACCTGCTGGATCAGGTCCGGAATCGACATCGACCCGTTGCGTACGGTCTCGATCAGGAACTGCGCATCCTGCGCCACCAGCGTTTCCTCGCGGTTTTGCTTCTGGACGTTCAGCCCCGAGGGCAGCACGCCGATGATGGCCGTCAGCGCGATGCCGATCACCGCAATGCAAAGGGCCAGTTCGGTCAGCGTGAACGCGGCCTCGGCTCCAGTTGTGCGTCGTTCGGTTCTCATCACTTCGGCAGGTTTTTCAACAGGCGCGCGCGCCCGGTGTAATAGGAAATTCGGATCAACCCGTTCGTGTACCCAAACCGCGGGGTCTCCACGAGGTCGACGGCCCCGGGACGCGGCTGGCCGTCCGGCTGGCGCGGCAGGAACACGGAACCCGGTCCCACCGCCAGGATCACGTCGTCGCCGGGCAGCACGTCACGCCCCAACGCATCCCGCAATCCGGCGTAGGTGATGTCGGCAATGCGGCCGCTCGGATCAAAAGCAATGAACGGCAGCACCGGCATGCGATCCATACCGTTCCAGATGGGCGCCGTTCCCGAGTAATGGGTGCGCAACTCGGCACCGGGAATCACCAGGGGGAACGGGAACCGCGCCTGCGGCAAGACGTGAGACCGGTTCGTCACAGCGGGTCCCGTCGGGCCATCGGACAATCCCATCATCTCCTTCGAGAACACCACGCCCTGGGGCAACGACCGCCACTCGGTCAGGTAACGCGGCCGTTCCACCCCGGGTTGTTCCCCCAACCGCCGCTGGGTGTAGATCGCGTATGAGGAGAACTGCCCGTAGATCACGTTCGAAAGCACCGTCAGCGCCTCGGTCCGGAACGTCCCGTACTGGGCGGGCAACCGCAGGAAGGTCTGCTGCTGGTCCCACGCGTTCGTCGGGGCGAACACCATGTAGACCGTCGACCGGTTCTTGATGGCCAGCTGCCGCGCGAATTTCAGGTCGTCCACGACCTGCCGTTGGGCGGCGGTGAATGCGTTGGACGCACCCAACCCCTTGAACGCCGGCACCGCCAGCGCCGCCAGGGCACCCATGATCGCCAGCACCACCAGCAACTCGATCAGCGTGAACGCCAACCGGTGTGGTCTGGGTCTGGATGTTCGTACGGGGTTCATGAGGCTTGGGTGCCCTGCGGGCTTACTTCCAGCTGTAGAGGTTGTCCGCGTTGACCGTGCCCTTGGCGGTCTGGCCGGACGAATCCCGGCCGAAGTCCACCTGACCATCCGGCCCCAGCGAATACACCGCCACCGGCACGTTCAGGAACTCACGCTCGGTCCCGCCCGTCCGGAAGAACGGGTTGCGCACCCGGCCGTCGCCGTCCAGGTCCACGACCACGATGAACGGGAATCCCCAGGCATCCCGGAAGGCACCATCCTCATCAGACACGCGATCAGGCTTGCGGCCGGTCTCCGACCGCACGGTCAGGAAGATCTCCTGCTGCGGGTTGAGTTCGTTTGCCCTGTTGATGACCTCACCGTTGATCGTGCGCTGTTCGCGCAAAAGGATCGTCATCAACTCGGCGTTGCTCACCTGCCAGGCATTGCCCGAGCGGTTCAGCACCTGCGTGTAGGTCGCCCCAGCCTTCGAGGCCGGCAGCTGTCCGCCTTCCTGCTGCGTGCCGTAGGTGTAATCCGGCTGATCCACCGTGACCGCCGCACGCGTCCGCGCCGACGTCGGCATCCGGGAATACTTCGTCTGGTACGCCTGCACCGCCCCGGCCAGATTCGCCATCTGCGTCAGGCACTGCTTCTTCTTGGCGTTCAGGGAAACACGGGACACGGCCGGCAACAGCATGCCCGCCAGGATCGCGATGATGGCTATGACGACGAGCAACTCGATCAGCGTGAAGCCGCTGCGGTGCCCTTGTTGGATTCGGGGTTTCATGCTCAGAAAAGGTCCGTTGTCGGGTTCGGGTACTTCAATTCCTCCAGTTGCCGATGATCTCCTTGCGTCCACGCACGATGATCTCAGCCCAAAGATCGTAGCTGCCCGGGTTGTGCACCGGATTGCTCGAATTGTACCGCCACGGATTCAACCGGGGTCGGGACGGAATCGGCGGCGGAAACCCGCTGTTTGCCGGAGGCCAGGGCACCGGAGCCACCAGGACTTCAATGTCCGGATTCTGGGACAGCTCGGCATGCTGGCTTTCCTTGAAATCCATCCGGAACAGCCGCCGCACCCCGTTGGTCAGCTGGGCGTTCACGAAACCGTCCCGGGCAAACACCGCCTCCAGCTGGTTGGGCGTCAACCGCACATCCGC
>JBIKWS010000699.1:0-2908 GCA_044356195.1 Cyanophyceae cyanobacterium | reverse complement strand
AAGTGCCAAGAATCCGGGCGTGTCCGGGGCTTTCCCGGAATCTGGGATCTGGCGACCGGGAACTCCTGTTGGGGTCCCAAACGTGTGCTCGCTTTGGAGGCTTGGCTGGGATTAGATGCGGCATGCGAGTGACGAAGACGGTGGTCTGGTTGGCAGCCTGGATGGCTGTCGCCGACTGCTGCATCCAGGCGGGTGAACCCGCGCATAGGGTGAAGTTGTGGGCCGCGGAAGGGCCGGGAGATGGGGCTCCCAAGGAGACGGAACGCGACCTGACCAAGGTGGACGAAGGGAAAGTGGCGGGGCAGCGGTTGATCCGGTTGGGGCACGTCTGGAACCCGACCCTGAGCGTCTACAAGCCCGCTCCGGAGAAGGACACGGGAGCCTCGGTCCTGGTGTGTCCCGGCGGCGGGTACCACATCCTCGCGCTGGACCTGGAAGGCACGGAAGTGTGCGAGTGGTTGAACTCGGTGGGGGTGACCGGGGTCCTGTTGAAGTACCGGGTGCCGCGTCGCGAGGGACGCGAGAAACATGAACCCGCGTTGCAGGACGCGCAGCGGGCCATGGGCCTGATGCGTCAGAACGCCAAGGAATGGGGGCTCGATCCGACGCGCATGGGGGTGCTTGGTTTTTCCGCGGGGGGACATCTGGCGGCGGCGCTGAGCAACAATCATGATCGCCGGATCTATCCGCGTGTGGATGCGGCGGATGACCAACCCTGCCGGCCCAGTTTCTCGGTGTTGGTTTATCCGGCGTACCTGACCCAGCCGGAGAAGGCGGATGCCGTGGCTCCGGAATTGCCGGTGTCGACGAACACCCCGCCGACCTTCGTGGTCATCACCCAGGACGATCCCGTGCGTGTCGAGAACGCGCTCGGTTATGTCCACGAGCTCCAGCGGAAGAAGGTTCCGGTCGAGCTCCATCTTTATCCGAAAGGCGGACACGGCTATGGCCTGCGCCGGACGGAACTGCCGGTCACAAGGTGGCCGGAACCCGCGACGGAATGGATGCGCCAGAATGACTGGCTTCGGCGTCCATGAGTCGCGGTTGACTCCTGAAGAAGTACGAAATGAACGATCCTATTGTACGGCTGCTGTCGCGGCCGGGAACCCTGCCTGCGGACCTGCCGACATTGCTCCGCAAGCTGGGCTGGGCGGACTCACGCCGCTCCGAATTGCAGTCCGCGCTCCATACGGAAGAGCGCGAAGGCCGGTTGGTCCGCATCAAGGGCGACCGGTATGTGAAGCCTGAGGAAGCCGGTCTGGTGACGGGACGCCTGCGGGTGAACCGTTCCGGCCGTGGTTGGTTGTTGGCCGACGATCCGTCGACCCCGGAGATTTCCGTTGCCGAAGCGGCGACTGGAACCGCATTCAACGAAGACCGCGTCCTGGTCCGGAAGGATCCGGGGGCGCAGACCGGCGCGGTGGTTCGCGTGCTTGAGCGGCGACGCACCCGGTTTGTCGGGACGCTGCATCGGGGCAAGGGTGTGTTGCGGGTGGTTCCGGATGATCCGCGCATTCCGCACGAATTCTATGTGCCCGAGCCCAAGGGTTCGCTGAAGAAGGCGCGCCCGGGCGACAAGGTGGTGGTGGAGTTGAAGGAGTGGGAGTCGCGCCGCGCGAATCCCGAGGGCGAGGTGGTGGAGGTGCTGGGCGCCCCGGAGGCGGAGGGCGTCGACATGCTGTCGGTGCTCCGGCAGTACAACCTCGAGAAGGAGTTTCCGAAGGTGGTCATCGATGCGGCCCGTGCCCATGGCGACCGGGTTCGCGAACGTGACATGGCGGGTCGGGTGGATTGCCGGGCGCATCGCGTGGTGACGATTGATCCGGACGATGCGAAGGACTTCGATGATGCCATCTGTGTGGAACGCGGTGCCGGTGGCAGTTGGCGCGTGTGGGTGCATGTGGCGGACGTGGCTTTCTATGTGAAGCCAGGCACGCCACTTGACCACGAGGCGCTCGAGCGGGGCAATTCGACGTACCTCGTGGACCGGGTGATCCCGATGTTGCCGGAAGGCTTGAGCAACGAGCTGTGCTCGCTCAAGCCGGGGGTGGACCGCCTGACGCAATGCGTCGAGTTCGAACTCGCCCCGGAAGGCCGGGTGAAGCAGGCCAAGTTCTACCGGGCGGTCATCCATTCGAAGCGGCGCTATACCTATGGCGAGGCGTTGGCGGTGCTTTCGCAGCCCGCTCGCGACGAGTTTGACGACATGATCCAGGATGCCGGGTTGCTGGCCCAGCGGCTGCGTCGGGCGCGCTTCGAGGCGGGCGCGCTGGAACTGGGTTCGAGCGAGATCAAGATCCGACTCGATGCACGCGGCCACGTGCTGCGGTTGGAGAAGCACCTGAACGACGAGTCCCATCAGTTGATCGAGGAGTTCATGCTCCTCGCCAACGAGGCGGTTGCCGTGCGGTTGGGGCAGATGAACCGCATGGCATTGCATCGCGTGCATGAGGAACCGGATCCCAAGCGGCTGAACGAGTACCGGGACGAGGTCCGGGCTCTGGGTATCGAATGCGGCGACCTGAAGAACCGCGCGGAGATGCGTCGCCTGACCGACCGCATTGCGAAGCATCCCGCGGGGCATGCGTTGCGGGTCGGCTTGCTGCGGTCGCTTCAGCGGGCGCGTTACGACGTGGTCCCGGGCGGACACTTTGGTCTGGCGAAGAAGCATTACACGCACTTCACCTCCCCGATCCGACGGTACGCGGACCTCATCGTGCATCGGGCGCTTTCCGAAGGACCGGTGGGTACGGCCGCGGAGCTGAACCGGTTGGCGCGCCATATCTCGGATACGGAACGGAACTCCTCGGATGCCGAACGCGACAGTCGCGACATCAAGCTGTTCCATTACCTCGACGGCCAGTTGCGTCACGGACGCCGGCACGTGTACAGCGCGGTGATCACCGGG
>JBIKWS010000697.1:0-2915 GCA_044356195.1 Cyanophyceae cyanobacterium | reverse complement strand
CACACCCCGGTTGCGGAGCGTCGCGTTGGCCGGCTGGATGAACGCGCTGTTGGTGAGGAATACCCGTCCCAGGTTGATGAGGTCGCGGTTCATCATCAATCGCCCCGTGGAAACGGTCAGCGTCGCCGCAGGGGCAATCTCCAACGCCGCGCCGGGCCCGATCGTCACGGGCTGCCCGGTGGAGGTGAACTGCCCTTGGATCCTCACGCCCGCGGGACCCGTGAGCATCCCGTTGGAGACGCGCAGATCCGACCATTCCTGAGGTGCCGCCAGATCGATGGTTCCCGACTGCAGGTGGATCTGGCCGACGGCCAGGGACGCCTCCAACCGATGGGTCCCAGCCGAGAACCGAAGTTCTCCGGCACCAAGGATGGATCCGGCCGACGTGTTCGTGGAACTGCCCGAGAGATGCAGCTGCGCGCCGCTGGCGATCTCCAGGTGGCCGGCATTCTGGAAGCGATGATTCCAGTTCAACGTCCCGGTCTGCACCTCGACGCGACCCTCGTTCACAACGCTGACCTGGGACCACGCGCTTCCTTCGCCGCGGATGGCCGAAACCAGCGTGCCGGCATTCCACACCCGGTTGGCTCCTGCCGGCGTAGTGTCGGCCCAGATGTACGATTCATCCCGCAGATTCAGCTGGCCCCGGTTCAGGATCTCCCCACCGGTCAGACGCAGCCACGCGTTGCCCACCAGTTCCAGACGCCCGTCATTGACCAACCGCCGGTACGACCGCGCCATGCCCGTGTTGGTCACCACCGCCGTCGACGCGATGATGAAGTCGCCACCGGCATCGAGGATTCCACCCGCGAACGTTCCCCGGCCGGACAACTGCACCGTTGCCGTACCGCCCAGCTGACCGTCCACCAACGTGAACTGTGGCCACGACTGGGGTACTTCGGGTTCCAGCGTTCCGCGCAGCAGTCGGACCTCGCCGACGGACACCGGTTCGGTCAACCGGACCGTTCCACCGGAAACCTCGAACCGACCCGGGCCCTCGATGATGGATCCAGCCCGTTGCGTCAGTTCTCCCTCGCTGGACAACACCGCGCCGGACTCGATCCGGACGCGTCCACCGAAGCGCACTGCGCGGGTCAACAGCAGCGTGCCGTCGACCACGGTGAATTCTCCCTGGTTCACGAATTCCGCCGGCGACCAGGTCACGGCCTGGTTGGGAACGGTGAGCGCCTGCACGAGGACGCTTCCGACGTTCAGGAAGGATCCGATGGCCTCGCCCGATTCCGTATACAAGTAAGAGCGCGCCCCGGAGACCATCGTGCCCCGGTTGGTCACGGTCACCCCCGAGATTTCCCAGAACGCACCATTGGTAAGGATCGTCGTCCCGGCCAGGTCGAGTGGGCGCTCAACGGTGAGGCCTGTTCCCGGACAGACCAATTGCGCCTGCGGCTCGATGCGCAAGACACCGCTCCCGCCCAGCACCGACCACTGAAGTCGTGCGAGCTGGGTGACGGAAACCGTTCCAGAACCCGTCAGCGTCGCCGTGGTTCCCTGGAACTCCCGAAGAACCTGACCGGCCTCGAAGGCAACCGTAGCATTGCCAACCTCCCAATCCGCGACCGCCAGCGCGGTCTGGAAGACGTGCCGGCCGGTCGTCACCCGCATGCGTCCTCCGATGCGGTTTGTTCCAACCGCTTCAAACAACGAAGCCGTCCCATCGAGCACCAGATCGCCGGGCACGTCCAACCGGCCCGCCTGTTCCAGCTGACGGAAGGTCAGGTTCACGCGGTTGGTCTGCGACGATTCCAGCACGCCTTCGTTCCGGAAAACCACGCCGGATCCCGACAGGGCACTTCCCATGCGGATCGTACCGGTGTTGGTCGTCGGCCCTCCGAACGACGCGGATCGCTCCCGCACGTCGATGACACCGCCATTGGCAACCGGACCGTTGAACGTCAGCGGACCACTGCGCGCCGAACACCGTCCCGTCGCCTCGATCACGACGCCGGCATTGTCGATGGTGCCCTGCCCGTCCAACCGGCCCGCCAGCTCCAGGCGGCCGCGTCCCGACAGGCTCGTCCAATCCAGGTCCACCACGCCGTGCAACCCCACGCGACTCGTATCGTTCAAGGTGAATTGCCCGATCATGCGAAGGACAGGCCCGGAGGACGGCGGCTCGAACCGCATCGATTCCGCAAACACGGTCCCGCCCGCCGTGACCGTATAATTGCCCGGCAGATCGATGACCGCATCGCGTCCGGGACCGGGAAGGCCATCGGTCCAGTTGGTGGCGACCATCCATTCCCCACTGCGCGGCGCGGCCCAGCGCGTCACCGCGCGGTTGCTGTTGTCGAGGATGGTGACCGGGACCACGACGTTGGTGGTGATCGAGTCCACGGCCCGTTGCAGGCGGACCTGGAACGTCACCGGGTACGACCCCGCGTCCGCAAAGCCCGGCCGTACACGGATCGTCACCTCCGTGCGGCCATCGGCCACGGTCCGCGTCCGCAACGGCCCGAGGAAGGGCAACGGCGGCGTCGCACCCGGATACCGCACCTCGTTCACGGTCACGTTGAACGGGTCTAGATCAAACCGCAGATCGGACTCCACGCCCTCGGTCGCGGTCAACTGGACCGGCACCATCACAACCCCTTCTCCCGCGACACACGGGGCACGGTCCGCGCCATCGCGGATCCCGTCGTCGTCGCTGTCAGGATCGAGCGGATCCAGGCAGTTCTTCGCCGCCACTTCCGCGCCGTCCAGAAGCCCGTCGGCGTCGGTGTCCTGCAAGGCGATATCCGGTCCCAGCAAGAATTCCTCGAGGACGCTGAGCCCGTCCCTGTCCCCATCCGTCGCCGCGTCGGCGGCGTCGAATGGATTCAGGCGGATGCCACTGTTGAAGGCGGAGTAACGGGTTTCGAATCCGTTCGGCAATCCGTCACCATCGTCATCGGCAG
>JBIKWS010000698.1:0-2915 GCA_044356195.1 Cyanophyceae cyanobacterium | reverse complement strand
GAAGGTGGTTCCCTCGCCGGGAGCGAGGGAAGGGCGGGCACCGGGCGTGGTGTCGTTGAGCCAGGGAAGCTCGGGAACCACCAGCGTGAGGGGCCCGGTGGCGAGGGCACCGGTGTTGGTGACGGCGATGGAGAAGTGCGTGGGCTGGCCGCGGAGCGTACCGGCAGCGATGGAACGGGGTGTGATCTCGACCATCGGCACGGGCGGTGTGATCCGGAGGGTCAGCGGGAACTCGAAGCGCGTGATCTCGGACGAGGTCGCCACGACAAGGGTGGGTGTCGTGGTGCCGAGAATGGCGGTGCCGGCGAGGACTTCGAGTTCAAGGGGGATGGTTCCGCCCACCGCGGCCGCGCCGGGAAGGGTGACCCGTGCCGATGCACCGGGAGGCAATCCCTCCACATGGGCCCTCAAGGAGGAGATCGGATCAGGACCGGGGTTGGAGAGGTTCATCCGTAGGGTGGCCTGCCCGCCTGCGACGACCGCAAGGACCCGGTTCTCCGGGAGCGCCAGGAGGTTCCGACGCGTAAAACTGCCAGAGCTGGAGAATTCGGTGGCATCGGGATCTCCGACGAAGACCTCGAAGACGCCAACCTCGTTCTTGCCGGGAGTGAACGTGGTGCTGAAGTCGCCGTTCTCGTCGGTCATGGCGTATTGCGTCCGTTCGCTGCCGTCCCGGCGCACGTGGAAGGCAACAATTTCAAAAGCGGCCGGAGTTCCATCCGGTCGAACGGACAACCCGAAGATTTCGATGGGTTCGCCGGCACGATCGGAGTCCTGGGTCAGGTCAAAGAACGCCACCGCGTAGGATGCATTGACGCGGATCGGTGCGGCGGAACGGGTGAGGTTGTTCTGGACGGAGACTTCCGTCAGCGCGCCTTCGGGAAGCAGTTGGACGAAGATCCAGTAGTTCCCGGGTTGGCTGGGCAGGAAGATCGACCGGGCGACACCGACGAAGGAGCCGACGGCGAACTGGCCTTCGATCAATTGCTCGGCGACGAGTTCATCGTCGGGGTCCAGTTGGCCGTCCTTCGAGAGGTACACGCGTTGTTGGAGGCGGCCGGTGTGGTCGGCGAGACCCTGGTTCCGGATGCGCCAGCTGAGGCTGGTGTTGGCGCGCGTGTTGGCCTGGGCGGGCCCGGTCACGGCTTCGGCGATGAGGTCGGGAAGTGGGCGGCCGGAGATGGCGAGTTCGGCTTCGGCGGGCACGAGTCCGGGGGCCGTGGCGATGATGCGGGTCGTGCGGATATCATTCCCTGCGGTTGCCGCGGTGGTGTGGATGGGGAACTCGACGGCGTTTGTGTTCGCGGGAATCACCACGGTCGGCGGCAGTCCGAGCAGGCCTGCCACGGATGGGGCGAGCGTGACCGTCAGCGCCGTGGCGGCCGATGTCGGACGTCGGACGGTACCGGTGGTGGCGGGCGTTCGGTTGGGCGCGACGACGGCGTGGGCGAGTTCGAGGGTGAGGGTGGGTCGATCGGTGTCGAGGACAGTGACCGAGGCGCGTGCGGGTTCGCCGAACGGTTGACGGGTGAGCGTGTACGCGGGGAATGCGCGTAGTTCGGTCACCTGGTCCTGGGAGAGCGAAGGCCGGGCGACGGTGCCAACCACGAACGTAGCCTGGTTGGTGCCGCTTGGAATCGTGACGAAGTCCGGGACGACGACGGCGTTGGTGTTCGTGGTGGTGAGGGCGACGAGCAGAGGCGCGTCGAGGCGACCGTTGCGCGTCACGGTGGCGATCGCCGCCATGGGGCCATCGGATTCCTTCAACGGATTCCGCGACAGCGAAAGGGTGAGTGTCGGAGGCAATTCCTCGACGACCGTCACTTCTGCGGCGGCCACCGGGAAGCCAGGTGCGCCCACGGAACCGGTGATGGTTTGATCGGGTGTCCAGAGGCCGTCTTCGAGGGCGATCCAGGCAACCGCTGCGGAGGTCTGGCCCGGGTTCAGCGTGAGGTTGGCCGGCGGGAGGAGTCGGCCGGGCATGGAGCTGTTGAATTGCAGGACGAGGGGGGAATCGAGCGCGGCATTCCGGGTGAGGGTGGCGGGGACCGATTGACCCTGGCGGACCTGCGCGGCGGCGAACTGGAGCGTCAGTTGCGCCGGGTCGGTGTTGTCGAGGGTCACGGTGTTGGTGCCGTCGGTGAATCCTGCCGCGCGGGCGGTGAGGGCAACGGGCACGGCGGGAAGGACGAGGCCGTCGGGAAGGATCGGGAGCGTGAGCGTGACATCGGATTGGCCGACGGCGAACTGGACGGTCGCGGGTCCGCCGATGCGGCCGGCAGGGAGCGTGGACCATTGGACGGTCAGGGGTGCGTTGAGAGAGCCGTTGCGTTGGAGGCGCGCGACGAGCGTTCCGGCATCTTCGCGGATGCGGGCCTGGGCGAGGGTGAGCGTGAGACTGGCGGAAATGGTGACGGTGGCGGGTCCGGTGGCGGTGTTGTTGGCGAAGTTGGATTCGACGGGGCCGGGCTCGGGGTTCACGACGACAAGCCAGCGGGCATTCGTCGCGGCGGGCAGTTCGGCGGGCAGCGTGACGCTTCGGGAGCGGGCCTGCGCGGAGTGGGCGGGAAGCGGGGCTTCTACACGGAAGGAGCCGAGCAAGCGGCGCGGGTTCTCCGGCGTACCGGGCGTTTCGAGGAAGATCGATTCGGTCCACGGACCAACGGCAGCAGCAGGGCCGGCATTGGTGACGGCGTACGAGAGCGTGACGGTGGTGCCGGGCCGCGCGGTGGAGGGACCGGTCACCTGGACCGGGATGAGATCCGGAAGCGGCGGCCAGGTGAGCTGGATGGCGCGGGTCGCGACGTTGTTGGCCTCGGTGACCTCGGGTTGCGCGTGGTCGGCGTTGGCCACGACGGCGAGGAAGTAGTTGCCGGGCGGTCGGGCGGGATCGAGGGGAAGGAGAAGTTGGGCGC
>JBIKWS010000067.1:0-10387 GCA_044356195.1 Cyanophyceae cyanobacterium | reverse complement strand
AGTACATGGAGGGGATGCCTCCAAGCCCAACCCAGAGCATCCCGTGCTGGAAGGCGAGGTCGGCGAGGTACTGGAGGGTGGAGAGCTTGTCTCCGGAAGGGGATCCGCTGTGGGTGAAGCCGCCTGCGAGCTTGTTCCGCCAGCCCTGCTGGAACCATACCATGCCGCTGGCGTCGGCGAATGCCTTGAACTGGGCCGCAGGTCCGCCCATGTAAGTCGGGGTGCCGAAGATGACGGCATCGGATGCGGCGATCTTCTGGAGGACGCTTTCGTTCTTCCAGCGGCCTTCGGTGATGTCGGAGCCGACGAGTTGCAGAAGTTCCGCCTCGGTGCCGGCGACGGAAGTGGCCCCGCGTTGGACGGCTTCGGCCATGAGTCGGGTGTGGCCGGATCCGGAGAAGAACACGATGGAGATCTTTTTCATGCCGGAGCCAGTGTGTGGTCCCGGATGCAGGTCGGGGAAATGCCGAGTTCATTGCGTGAGGCCACCCAATGGGTAGGCTCGGCCCATGGAACTGCGTCACCTCCGGTACTTCGTTGCCGTTGCGGAGGAACAGAACATTACCCGGGCCGCGCATCGGCTGAACGTCTCCCAACCGCCGTTGAGTCGTCAGGTCCGAGATCTGGAGTGCGAGTTGGGCGTGGTGTTGCTGGAGCGCGGGGCGAAGTCCGTGCGGTTGACGCCGGCAGGGCGATTGTTTCTTGAGGAAGCCCGAGCGGTGTTGCTGCGCGCGGATGAAGCCGTGCGCGCGGTCCAGGCGCTCGCCAGCGAACGGTCCGAGGACCTGCACGTTGGGTATGCTCCCTCGCCTTCGGTCGAGTTGCTTCCGGAAGTCCTACGCGCCTTCGACGGGGTTGCCCCCGGAGTGCGTGTCGTTCTGCATGACCTGACGTCGGCGGAGATGATCGCCGGACTGGAGGATGGTAGCCTCGGTGCCGCATTGCTGGTGGGACATTCACGGCCGCGCCGGGGCGGCCTGGAGTTTCGGCGGTTGCGGACGTACCGGTTCGGCGTGCTCGTCGCACCGGGCCACGCCCTGTGCCGGAGACGTTCCATCCGACCCGAGGCGCTCGCGAGCCTGCCCATGGTCGTCTACAGCCGGGCGGAGTATCCCGACTACCACGAGATGTTGCTCGACCTCCTTGGGGAGTCGGCCCGGCGGTTGCGGATCGTCCAGGAGTGCGATGGGGCCTTCAGCCTGATTTCGGCGGTGGAGGTCGGACGTGGCGTCGCCCTCGTCGCCGAGTCCTCGGCGATCGTTGCCGGCAAACGCGCGTCGTTCATCCCATTCGAACCCGCCCCCCCACCGATGGAAGTGGGTGTGAGCCTCCGCACGGGGGCTACCGGCATGGCGCGGCGGTTCTTTGAGACGGCATCCGGGTTGGCGTCGCCGCGGAGCGCGTGAGATGGGGGCGTTGATGCGGTTCGCAACCATGCTTCCGTCGTGAAGGCATCCCGGAGGGATGGGAGCCGATAGCCCCGGGTCGTGCGCAGCACGCACCCGGGGAAAGGCGCGTTTTGATGGAATCCGCACCCCGGCGGGGTGCGAAGAACCGACCCTCTATGGAAAGGGTGTTTTGCAGCAACGAACTGGCGGTCTGCGGCTCGTCTGCAGTCTTCAATGCATGCGCCGTGTGAGGGCACGCGGCCTACAGCTTCTGCCGAGGTTAATCGGGATCGGAGTCGGTTTCCTCTCTTTGAGTTTTTCGATACCGATGCCGATGCCGATCCCGATACCGACGCGTGCGGCGAGGGTTGACTGGGCGGGGTTCTCGTCCGCTTTGGGACTTTGAGGCTTTGCGGCTTTGCGGCTTTGCGGCTTATCCGTTTCGTCTTCCGGTGCGATGGAGGGCGATCGGATCTTGGCGATCGTGGGGGAAGGGGTTCTGTCGCCCCTCCCGGGGCTGTGTATTGATGGGGGGGCGGAACCCAGCGCTCACGCGCTGGGCTATCATCTGTCGGCCCTCCGGGCCTGGGGCCACGGCTTTGGACAGGGTTGAGTGGATCGGTTTCGTGTCCTTGGTGTCCTTCGTGGAAAAGCCCAAACCTTCGAACCCCTCCCTTGGTGCGGAGGCCCCGGTTGCTTCAATCCCTCCGGGGTTGTTTCCCTTTCCCACGTGAACCCGGGCGGTTGCCCTCGTCGCACGCGTCGGGATCGGTATCGCCACCGGAATCGAAAACGAAGTGGAGCATGTGGTTCGAACTCGAACTCGAGCTGGCCCATCCCGACACAGCTTCCAAAGGGAATGGTTTCGGGGTGGCGATGTCCTCATCGCCATGGGAACGGCTTTGGAAAGGCGACGAGGACGTCGCCTCCCCGTTCCATGCGGGGGTAGGTTCAAGATCCGCCCAGTGCTGTTCGGCGGCGGGTACGTTGCGTGGGACGAGCCGGGGTTACGGCTTGGCTTTCGCGGACTTGGTGAGGGTTCGGAGGGCGCGGCGGCAGATGTACGCCGTCTCGGCCGTGGGCGATTCCTTCTGCCATCGGCGGCACACGTCCTGGACCCAATCCGGCTGTGATTTGGAGGCGTCGTTCAGCCAGTTGGCGACCGAGTTCTGGACGTACCGGGAGGGATCGGAGCGGACCGGTTCCAGCAGGATGATTCCGCGCGCCGGATCCTCACGCAGGGCGTGGATGTGGCGGCACCAGACCCCGCGCGGACGGGTGGCCTCCGTGGCGAAGCGGCGGATATTGGGATCTGGATCGAGGACGAAGGGCACGAGGCGGCTCAGGGCTTCCTCGAGCTGGACGGCGATGTCGTTGCGCACGGCCATCCAGGCGCACTCGCGGACGCCCATGTTGGTATCGGCGGCCAAGGGGCGGATCCGATCGAGTTTGTCGGCGAGAGACCAGGGAGCATGTGCGGCCACCAGTTCGCAGGCCCAGCTGCGGATCACGTCGGACGGATGTTGGCGCAGGCTCTTGAGGGCACGTTCGACAGCCCGGGTGGAACCGAGCCCGGTGTGGAGGGCGGTTGCCACCGCGGCGTTACGTTTCGGCGTGGTGGACTTTCCCAGCGCTTCCAGCGCCTCGAGGGCTGCGGTGATGGCTTGGACGTGCTGTCCGAGTCCCAACGCAGGCAGGCAATGCGCGGCGATCGCTCCCTGATCCACCACCAGCCACTCGGAGAGGTTCACCGCTTCGATACGGCCGGTGTTGAGGAAGTGGCGGACCTCCTCAGGAACACCGGCCGTGTTGGGGGAACCCTTCCGGCGAAGGATGTGCTCGGGGATGGGAGCGTCGTTGTTCACTGGGTCGTGCGACTGGACACCACCTGGGTGAACGCGGACGAACCCCAGGCGTTGATGGCACGCACACGGTATGAGTAAACGATACCTGTCCTCAACCCGGTATTGCTGAAGGTCCGGATGTTGGCCCCGACGGTGGCGATGGGCGACCACGTCGTTCCGTTGGTGGAACGTTCGATGGTGAACCCTGTCTCGTTGTCGGCGTTGTCGAGCCAGGTGAGCGTGATCTGCGTTCGGGAAACCGGTACCGCCGTCAGGTTGGTGGGTGCCGACGGAGGCAGCCCCGGAACCGTGATCGATGCGGGTGCGGACGGAGCGGAAGTTCCCAGCGTGTTCGCGGCGCTCACCCGGTAGGCATAGGTGGAACCGATGGTGACCATCGGATCGGTGTAGGTCCGGGTGTTTGCCGGAAGGATGATCCAGAGCAGGAAGTTGCCGCCGTTGACGGAACGTTCGATCCGGAACGAGGACTCGTTCGGGGAGTTGTCATTCCAGGAAAGCGCGACGGCTCCGTTGACGGCTGCGGCGGCCAGTCCGGAAGGCGCGTTCGGAATGGGGGGAACGATGGTGATCGACGCCACCTGGCTGGCGAGAGAACGGCCCTCGGCGTTGGCCGCGCTCACCCGGTAGCTGTACGTGCTGTCGACGACCACCTGCGTGTCCGTCCACGTCGTGGTGTTCGCGCCCAGGACAATCCAGAGGAACCAGGTCCCGCCGTTGACGGAACGTTCGATGCGGTAGCTGGTTTCGTTCGCGGCGTTGTCCTTCCATGCGAGGCGAGCCGTGGCGCCGTCCTGGACGGCAACCAGATCCGACGGTGCCGCCGGGATTGCGCCGGGGGTCGTGACCGTGGCGATGCTCTCGGCCGGGGTGGTGCCTCCGCTGTTGGTGGCGGAGACCCGGTAGCGGTAGGTGGTCCGGGAGAGGACCGTGGTGTCGACGTAGGCGGTGGTGTCCGGAGGGAGTTCGGCCAACTGGGTCCAAAGCACGCCGTCCAGGGAACGTTCCAGGAGAAACGCGCTTTCGTTGTGGGAACGATCGGACCACTGGACTTCCACGCGAGTGCTTGAAGTGGCGATGGCCTTCAGGTTCATGGGTGCGGCCGGCGGAAGTGTGCGGAAGGACGCAGCCACCGGCGCGGTGAGGTTGATGGCGCGGGCGTTGTCCGCGGCGTTCAACGGGTCCAAAGCGGCATCGATGCCGAGGGGAAGGCCTTCGTAACTGAGGGCCGGATTCGAGAAGTAATTGATGCGGATCGCGCCGGCGCAGGCCTCAGCCATGACCGTCCGGAACCGGGGCCTGTCGGTTTCGCACTGCCGCCAGCCATAGGCATACGGAAAGGCGGCGACGCCGACCGAGCTGGAACGGTCGTGCTGGCATCCGAGCAGATGACCCAGCTCATGGGCGAGGCTCAGCGACGAGAGACAGCCCGAATGGACAACGGCGAAGGCGTTGGCGGCGAAGGCTGTGGTTGGAGCCGTCATGACGTAGGCCATGCCGCAGCTGTTGGTGTCCTCGGAAACGAGCGCCACGAGATCCGCCCCATGCTGTTCCCGGAGGACGTGGACCGCGTCGAGCACGCCGTCCTGGGCCCGTTGCAGCGAGGCCAGGGAGGAGGACATGATGCCGTTCTCGACGTAGTCCACCTGGGCCATGTGGACGAGGGCGAACCGCGCCTCGATGCCGCTGTTCACGAAGGCGGCGTTCGCGTCCGCCACCGCCTGGAGGATCTTGGATTCGATGCCCGACTTCCCGTAGCGGGCCGCCGAGGCGGGCGTGTAGACGACCAGCAGGTCGATCACCGGTTGGGTGGAGGGCGACGAGTCGCTGGTGGGTGCCGCCGTTCTTCCTACGGGGAGCGGTGCGGGCAGCGTCTGGCTGAAGGATGCGGGAAGCCGCGTTGGATCGTGTCGGAACAGGTGGTGGCCTCCCGGGAAGGGAGCGATCTCGAAAAGTTCATTTCCGGTTTCGAGCGCGCGATCGACGGTCCCGGACAACACGCCCTGACGCACCGCGAAGGTGGCTCGGGAAAGTGGTTCGCCGGCAATCCGGCCGGACCAGACTTGGTCGCCGTTCGGGAGGGTGGTGTGGCTGGAACGTTCCAGCGCCAGTGATTCGCCATCGAACAGGGGCAATTCAAAGGCCTCCTGATCGAGCAGCTTCGTGTTGACCAGCACCTGACGGGATTGGCCCGGCAAGGCCTCCTTTGGGGCGGAGCGTTTCGAGGGCTTGATCACCGGTCGGACCAGATCCGCGGCGTTCAGGCTCAAGAGGCTGCCAGCAACCAAGCAGGACGACGCCAGGAACAATGATCCCCAGCCCTTCAGGCAGGCGCGGCCAATGCACGCGCCGAGAGAGTGCTTCATGATAACAGGATGTGTGTTGTGGGCTTTCGCCCTCCTTGAGCCATCGATCGGGACTGGGGGGGTGACCGAAGGCAAGAAAGGGTTACCAAATGTGGCTAACCCAGTCCAGTCACAGGATGGTGAAGTTCCCAGATGCCAGAAACGATGGAAGGCCGGGTGCCCTCACCCGGCGAGGACCGTGAAGTGCCGCGTGGGGGCACGCGGCCTTCAACGGCAAAAGACAGGGGCGAGAGGGTTCGGTCCATTGCCAGTCGACTACGAACGGGAAACTGGTGACTGGAAACTGGCCACTGGGAACTTCGCTTCGCGCCGCGTGGGGGCACGCGGCCGACAGCGGAGGACGGAGCCGTCAGGCGGCGATGGCGAGGAGGCGGCGGAGGCGCTCCATGTTGGACTGGATGCGGGCGAGATAGGCGTTTTCACCGCCGGCTCCGGCACCTGGGCCGTGGCCCAGATGAAGATAAAGTCCAAGAAAGTCGTTCTGTACCTTCGGTAGCACGTACTTCTCCCAGAAGCCCGGCGTCTTGCGCATCAGGTCGTCGGCGCTGGTGAATCCAATGGCACCGGGATTTCCGCCAAACCGTCCTGCTTCGACGAATTCGTCGTAGAGGATCGGGAGCTTGTCGACGTAGTCGACGGCTGCCATCTGCCCCAGCAGGTCCGCGGTTCCGAGCGCATAACCGCAGACCCGTTCCGCTTCGGACCGGAAGGGGATGGCGTTGACGTTCGCCCCCATGCCGGTGCAGCGGATCATGTTCTTCACGGACTGCACCTGGTCGGGGCCGAAACCCTTCGAAACCAACAGCCGTTCCGCGAACTCGCAGCTGCGATTGACGTGTGTCGGCGTGTACTTCGCGCCGGTGCCGTTCGTATCGCCGCGCCGCTTCAGGTAGCCGGTGTCGTGGAGCAGGATCGCAAGGATGCAAAGCTCGAAGGTCTCACGGTCCACCGCGGGCAACTCGCCGGCCTCGGCACGGCCCCGGATCAGGGTCGTCAGGCACAACGTCCCTTGCAGGGTGTGCTCAAAATCGTGGTACCGGGCATCGATTGCCAGGTACTCGGGATCCCTGCCCGTAAAGCAGTCGATGGCCCAGCTGAAGATCCGCGGAATGTGACTGCGGTCACTGCCGGGAAACATCGCGAGATAGTCGGCCCTGACTTGCGCCGCTACGGCCATGGGATCGTGGGTGTCAGCACGGAGCAGCATGGTAGGGAAGGCTATCACGTTTTCGCGGGCATGCACGAGAGTGTGTGCATGCAAGACCCGGGCCGTTCAAGGCTGCGACACGACATCGCTGGACCAACGTGCAACTAACCTCCTCACAAACTGCAATGCCACAACTTCTTGGGTAGGGTTATCCCTTAAATGGGTGATGCGCCTTGGGGGGGGCGGACCGTGCACTGCGTGGACTGCGGGCGCAATGCATGTGCAGTGCATGCTTCCTTCGAAGCCGGGCGCAGGGCCTTCGCGGTTTTGCATGGGGCCAACACCCTATGGTCGGTGGGGCCGTGCGGGCCTAGAACCAGAGTGTGGTTAAATCTTCATTGGCGGAAGCGACTCCGGATGGCGTCGTCGGGCCGGTGCTCGTGAACCTGTTCGGTTTGGTCCCCCCTGTTCATGAAACATCGAAACTCGACGATTCCCGCCCTTCTGGCGTGCGTCACCCTCCAACTCTCGGTCCACGCGTTCCAGACCGACATGTGGTTCGGAACCATCCGGCCGCCATTGGCGCCACCCAGCGGGGATGTGACGGACCGGATCTTCATCGGGGACAACTTCGAGGGCTTGGTTTATGCCGATCAGGACCTGCTGGGCCAGGGAACGACGGCGACGATGTTCTACACGGTCCGGCACGACATCGTGAGTGGGTTGGCCCATCTCGACACCATCGGGACGCCCATTGCGCCGCATGTGGGGCCGTTCGTCGTGGATCAGTTCAGTCTGAGTAGCGCCTACTTCTTCGGTTCCTTCGGCGCGAGGTCGCGTCGTGGGAACAGGGGTTCGGGCGATCCCACCTGGTGGCCGGGTTGCAGGACGCCCCAGCGGGTCTGGGACCAGTCGGCGGGGGAACCGTCGATGCGGAGTTGCTGGTAGATGCGCCGGGCGGTGTCGGGCAGGAACGGCGCGAGCATCACGGCCAGGATTCGGCAGGACTCGACGAGGTTGTAGAGGACGGCGTCGAGTTGAGCGGCCTGGGCGGGATCCTTGGCCATGCGGAACGGTTGGGTCTGCTCGACGTAGAGGTTCCCGCGATTGACGAGTTCCCAGGTGGCGACGAGGGCGGCCTGGAGTTCGTGGGCGCGCAGGTGGGCCGCGGCCTTGGCGACGGCCTGTTCGGCGTCCGCCTGGAGATTGGTGGCGACCGCGGGGACGATGCCCGTGCGGTACTTGTTGAGCATGTTGACCGCGCGGTTCAGGAGGTTGCCGAGGCCGTTGGCGAGTTCGGCGTTGTACCGCGCCAGAAAGCTGTCGTCGGTCCAGTTGCCGTCGGGCCCGATGGCGAGTTCGCGGATGACGTAATAGCGGAAGGCGTCGAGGCCCCACTCGTTGATGACGCCGACGGGGTCGACGACGTTGCCGGTGGTCTTGGAAAGCTTCTGGCCGTCCTTCTGCCACCAGCCGTGGGTGAGCACCTGCTTCGGGAGCGGGATGCCGGCGGCGTGGAGCATGATGGGCCAGTAGACGGCGTGGAACTTGACGATGTCCTTGCCGATGACGTGGACGTCGGCCGGCCAGAGTTCGGGTCCATTGGCAGGACGCGGCGCGTACCACTCCCCGAGCGGGGCGGCGGCGGCGCGGTCGCCGAGGGACACGGGGACCGAGTAGTAATTGGTGAGGGCGTCGAACCAGACGTAGGTCACCCACTCGGGCGCGAAGGGCAGGGGAATGCCCCAGCTGAGGCGGCTGGCGGGACGCGAGATGCAGAGGTCTTCGAGCTTCTCGGATCGGAGGAAGCCCAGGATTTCGTTGCGTCGGATGGTGGGGGCGACGAAGGACGGGTTGGCCTCGATGTGGGCGATGAGCCAGTCCTGGTGCCTGGCCATCTTGAAGTACCAGTTCTCCTCCAGCAGGGGCACGACCTGACCCCACTTGGAGTCCCAGGTGCCATCCGGGTTGCGATCCTTCTCGGTCAGGAAGGTTTCCTCGCGGACGGAGTACCAACCTTCGTAGCCCTGCTTGTAGATGTCGCCCTGGGCGTGGAGCTTGGAGAGGACGGCCGAGACGACTTCCTTGTGACGGGGTTGGGTGGTGCGGATGAAATCGTCGTTGGTGAGGCCGAGTTGGCGGGCCAGCGCTTCCCACTGGACAGCGAGGCCGTCGCAGTAGGTTTGCGGGTCCTGGCCTTCGGCGGCGGCGGTCTGCTGGACCTTCTGGCCGTGTTCGTCGAGACCGGTGAGGAAGAAGACCTCCTCACCGAAGCTGCGGTGGGCGCGCGCGATGACATCGGACAGCACCATCTCGTAAGCGTGCCCGAGGTGTGCTGCGCCGTTCGTGTAGAAAATCGCCGTGGTCAGATAAAACCGTTTGCCCATGAAGGCGGGAAGCTACCAACAGGGACGCGGCGGAGCAATGGCGGGGGGAGTTGCGTGGCCCGAGTTGTCGGTGACCAGTGGCCAGTTTCCAGCCTTGAGGCGTCACATCGCGGGCCAGCGGAGGAGGAGTTGGGTCGATCCGGTGGGGATGGGGTGCCGGGATGTCCGACCTCCGGGCCAGCGGACTTCGACCTGCGTGGGCGGGCTGGGGTGCGTCAGCACGAGGGTTGCGCTGTCCTCGGAACCATGGCCGGATCCGGCGTGGATCTCGCGGGCTGGGCCGGGGCGATCAGCCCCGATCAGGCGGATGGAGGCCCCGACTGCGGAGGGATTGCCTGGCGGACCTTCAAGGCGGATGCGGATTCCCGGGCGGGCACGCCGATTCAGGTACACGCGGGTGATGGAACCGTTCTGGCTGACGACAAGATCCACACGGCCGTCGCCGTTGATGTCTCCGACCGCGGAACCCCTTTGTTCGCCGTGGATCGCGATTCCGGAATCCATTGCCGACAGCGGACGGAATCCGCCTTTGCCATCGCCGAGCAGCCACAGTCCGGTGCCGGCGTCCTGGCGGGAGATTTCGGGGCGTGTCGCGAAGAAATTCTGGGCAAGAAAGACGTCCTCATTTCCGTCGCCGTCCGCATCGGCGACGTTGACGCCGAACACGGGAGCAAACTGGGCCTCCATGGGGAGGGTAACCGATTCAAAGCGCTGGTTGCGCTGGAGGAGGATGGTGACGTCGAGGGTGTTCGCGTGCACGCGCTGGGCGGCTTCGCGGTGGCCTTCGAGGAGGTTGTCGAGGCTTGCTTCGCTGAACGCCCGGTGCGTTGGGAAACGTTCCGGAAGCCAGGGCAACGCGGAGGACAACTCGGAGAGCCGAAGTCGCGCGGTGCGTTGAGATCGGACTTTGTCCCATTCCGTCTCGATGAGGTCGAATGCGCCCGGTGTGCTGAACGCGCCGTACCACAGTTCCAGCGGATGTTCAGGGCTGGCCTCGAGACCGGTGTTCCTGCCGTGGTTGCCGACCACGAGATCGGGGAGGCCATCACCGTTGAAATCGCCCGTGGTGATGCCGCTCCACAAGCCGATGCGATCGTGGAGACCCCACCGATCCGTGACCTCCGTGAGGGCTCCATCGCGATGCGCGAAGACCCGGATGGGTCCCCACTCGCATGCGAGGAGCAGCTCGGACCGGCCATCGGCGTCGAGGTCGCTCCACACGGCACCGTTGACCAAG
>JBIKWS010000695.1:0-2922 GCA_044356195.1 Cyanophyceae cyanobacterium | reverse complement strand
GCGGATGCCGCTGTTGAAGGCGGAGTAACGGGTTTCGAATCCGTTCGGCAATCCGTCGCCATCGTCATCGGCAGCATCCGGGCGCACGTTCAGGAACACGGGTGGCAGCTCGTACGCCGGACGCCCGCTCACGGTCGTCCGCGCAACGACGCGGATGACGTTGGTTTGCGGCAGGGTCACCCGGAATCGCGACCGCTCCGCCGACCACTCGGTCAGCGGCATCGATTGACCGTTCACCAGCAGCGCCCAGTCGGAGAGCGACGCGTCCTGTTCCAGATCCACCAGCATCGAAAGTCCCGCGACGACCGGTTGCCCGTTCGTCAGGTTCAGGCGCGCCTCGGGTCCCGTGGTGAAGCGGATCGGCACGCCCGACGCGGGCCAGGGCAAACCATCGACGGTCCGCAGACCGTTGCCGCTGGCGTCGGTCAGCCCGGGCAGCAACACAACTTCCACCTCCGCATCCGCCGGCAGCAACGGTCCCGTGAAATCCAACAACACCTGCGTCCCACTGATGCGCGGCGTCCCGGCCAACGCCGTGCCGTTGGTCAATCGCGCCACCAGCAGGTTCGAGATCGCCGGGTTCGCCCGGATTGCCGAATCGAACCGATACGAAACCCCGCCGACCAGCCGGCTCACGCGATTCGTCACGGGCGTCTCGACGCTCGCGATCCAGGTCGAGGCGAGCTTCGGCCCCTGCACATCCCGGACCTGATACGACCGGATGATCGGCCTCGCTGCGTTGCCCGCAGCGTCGGTCGCTTCCACCGTTACCGTCACCGACCCGCCGCCACCCAGCGTCGAGAGATCGGCCGTCCACGGCACCGTCAACGATTGCCCGGGTGTGACGTTCACCACCCGCGTCTCGCGGCGCGTGATTTCGCCGCTCAGCGCCACCACGACCGTCACGAGGCCGCTGTTGTCCGAGACGATCGGATCCACGACGAGCGGTTGGGTCGGTTCCAACGGCGAGCCGGCAACGGGCAACAAACTGGCGAGCGTGGGCTTCGTGGCGTCCACGGTCGGGATCTCCAACGTACGAACTTCCGCCTCCGCACCCGCCTCGTCCGTAGCTTCGGCGCGGACGCGGATGGGAACCCCTGCCACCGCGTTCGTCGGAAGCCGACCGGTCAGGAATGTTGGCGTACCGTTCGTCAGTTCCCAGCGATTGGTCATCGCCCCACCCAACTGGACGACAAGCCGTCGCACCGCCGCATCGTCACTGGCCGAGACCGCGAGACTGAACTCCGCGCCCGTCTGCACCGGGGCCGTCTCACCCGGCCCGCGGGCAAGCGAGATCACGGGCGGCGAATTCGGAACGACATTCAACACGAGCGTCCGAGTCTCGCCGCGATTGCCCAAGGCATCGCGCCCGTACGCCCCCAGCGTGACCGTGCCGCGGACCGGCAACCGCACGGGCAACCGGTAGACCGGCCCCACGGCCGTGGCCCCGATCTCCACGCCTTCGCGGAGCCACACCAGCGTGGCACTGGGTTCCACGGACTCGAACTGCGCCTCGATCGTCACGGTCGATCCCGACGCCGCTTGCTGACCCGGGGCCAATCCAAGACGCGCAACCACGGGTGGCCGCGTGTCGAGCGTGGTGAACCGATTCGTCTGCGCCGGCATCGTGTTGCCCGAGAGATCCGTGATGCCCGCAAGCGCCAGGCTGAACCGACTGTTCGCAGGCAACGCCTGTTCCGGCACCAAGGTCAGCAGGCGACGGTCGGCGCTGATCGCAGGTGTTCCGGCGACCACCGTTCCCGTTTCATTCCTCAGAACTATCGACCACCCATCCACCACCGGTTCATCCAACGTCACCCGCATCACCGCCAGGGGCTCGACCTCGATCCGGCCATCGTTGGGCTCGGCCGACACGATCACCGGGGCCTCCGAATCGCGCGTCACGAAATCGAGCACCAGCGTCCGGTCCAGTTCCCGACCCACGCGATCCACCGGCCCGATCCGCGCCGGGCGACCGCCGCCGTCCACACGATCTGCACCGGCGATCACAAACTGATGCGCCGTGCGACTCCGCAACGCCACCAACGGACGGACGGTCACGATCATCGGATCCAGCGCGGGTTCGAAGCGCACCTCGACCGGCACGGTCACGTCACCGGCGTAAAGCTGGAATCCGGCGGGGCGGATGCTCGCCGGGCGCAGGGGTTCGTCGAATTCGACCCGGAAGACGGTGTTCGTCGGCACGTTCACCGAGCCCGCCTCCGGCTGGACGTCCACGATCATCGGGGCCGCCTCGTCCATGCGGATCGTCCCGAGGTTCAGCACCTCGCCGTTGGTCGACAGTTGCACCGTAAGTTCCGCCCGCGCCCCCGACTCGGCGAGCGCCGCCGTCAGCGTGATCGGAACCCCCAACGGCAATCCCTCGAAGGCAAACCGTCCCGCCGTGTCCGTCTCCTCCAACTGCTGACCCTGCGCACCTGCCGCCGCCCGAAATTCGACAAGCACCGGACGCTCGCGCACAGGCTGCCCGGCGGCGCGCACCAACGTTCCCTCGATCCCGCCGCTGCCCGCCAGACGCAGGTCCAGGGACGCTGCCGTGCCAGCCGTCACCGTCACGGATGACTGCACCGCCAGCGATCCCAGCACCGACCGCACTTGATGTTCCACGGGGCGGACATCCGTGAAGGCGTACCGGCCGCTCGCATCGGTGAGCACGGAACGTCCCGAGGACAGAAGATCCACCCGCGCGTTCACCGCGGGTTGGCCGTTCGCCAGCAGAACCCGTCCGGAGATGCCGCCCACGCCCGGGAGCTGCACCCGGACCAGACGCGGCCCGGTCGTTACCACGACGAAGTTCGTCACGGTCGCGCTCGACGAGAACCCAGCCCGCGTATCCACCGCATCGACGCGCACCGACCCCACGCGGATGTTGCCGATCTCGGCCGTACCATCCGGTCCGGT
>JBIKWS010000696.1:0-2922 GCA_044356195.1 Cyanophyceae cyanobacterium | reverse complement strand
CGGCGCGGGACGACAGTGAGAATCCGAGGCTGCCGTACTTGAGCTTCCAGAGTTCCCGGCCGTTGGTCGGGTCGTAGGCGTAGAGCCAGTCGGCTCCCTGCGAGAGGAGTTGGGTCTGGCCATCGACGGGAACGAGCGCCGGGGTGGCGTAGGACTTCCGGAGCTGCGGATGGTTGGCCATGGCGCCCGAGCGCTGGGTCTGCCAGGCGGGTTTCCCGGTGCGTTTGTCGAGGGCGACGATGGATTGGGTGTCACTGCCGTCGAGGTGGAACACGAGCAGGTCGCCGGCGAGGATGGGTGAACTTCCGGGACCGTTTTCGTGCATGACCTTCAGCGACGTGTTGGTCCACAGGATCGCGCCGGAGGTGGTGTCGACGCAGAAGGTGCCGAACGTGCCGAAGTGGAAGTAGGCGCGTCCGGATTCGAGAACGGGGGTTGGGGAAGCGTAGCTGTTGAGGGTGTGGACCCACTGGGGGTTCTGTTCGGAGAGGAGCGGCAGGTCGTGAAGTATCTTGCCGGAGGTGCGGTCGATGCAGAGGGCGTGCATGGCGACCTTGGAAAGGAGGGTGAGCGGTTGGTCGCTGGTGTTGGCCTTGAGGCGTTCCTTGGTTTCCTCGGGTGAGGCGGGCGTTTCGTGGGCCGTGGTCACCCAGATGCGGTTGCTGTCGATGACGGGCGATGACCAACCGCGTCCCGGGAGCACCGATTTCCAGACGACGTTCGACGTGTCGCTCCAGGCGGTCGGGAGGTTTCGGGCGGATGCCGGGGCGTGTCCCTGACCGCCGGGTCCGCGCCACTCTGGCCACTCGGGCGGAGCGGCGGAAAGGATGAGGGTGGAGGTGGTAGCGAGGAGGATGAGAAGGGGACGCAGGGATGCGCTGCGGCGTGGGGAACCCGGAATCATGCGCCCATCAGAGCGTGGAAGGACACCGGCTGGCGAGCGGGATTCCCACGCTGGCTGGAGTGGAAGGATCCGTCGGATCAGTCTGATCGGACGGATCGGACGGATCCATAGGGAGGCGAAGATGGGTGTGTTGAAAGGGGGAGTGGGTTTGGGAGAGGGTGGGTCGCATGAGGTTGGGCTGCCGGTTGGTGATTCTGGTGTGGGTGCTGGGGATGGTGGTCGGGTGTGCGGTGCGTGCACGGGTCCGTGAGGTGGTGCCACCGGTGATGACGTTGAGGCATGTCGGCGGACCCGCGGAGGGCGTGCCGGCGGAAGTGGTGCCGCTCCAGGTTGACGGAGTCGCGGTGACGTTGTTCCTCCCCGAGGGCTGGCGGGAGGTTTCTGGACGCCTGGCGATCCACTTCCACACCTCACCCGAGTTTGCCCTCGGGGAGCATCGGCGCGCGGGTTACCGGTTCCCGCTGGTCGCGGTGATGCTGGGATCCGGTTCGGCGCGATACCGGGCGCCCTTTCTCGATGGCACGTTGTTCCCGCACTTGGTTGCTGCGGTGGAGGAACAGCTAAGGACGCGAGGGCTGGCGGGCGCGGCCGTTCGTGAGATCGATGTGTCCAGTTTCAGCGCCGGGTATGGGGCGGTGCGGGAATTGGTTGGACAACCGCTGGGACGTCGGCTGATCCGTCGGATCGTGCTGTCCGATTCGTTGTACGCCGGGTTGACGCGGGGCGCGGACGGCAAGGGACCGCGTGTGGTGCAGGCGGACCAGATCGATTGCTGGGTGCCTTTCGCCCGGGAGGCGATGGCGGGACAGAAGACCTTTGTCCTGACGCATTCGCAGATCCACACGCCCAGTTACGCCAGTACCCCGGAGTGTGGTTTGGCGTTGGTGTCCGCCCTGGGGTTGACGGTGCGTCCGGTCGTGGACGGTTCAGGCGAATGGCCGTTGCTCGGTCGATGCGACGCTGGGGAATTCCACGTCTGGAGCTACGGCGGCACGAACGCCAACGCCCATCTCGTTCACCCGCGGACGTTGGCCGAAGTCTGGCAGGCGGTGGACAGGGCGCAGGGCACGAGGTGAGAGGATCTCACTGTGTGCGGCGGATCGTTGCGGCTGCTTCGTGCAGCACCCGGACGTGTTCTGCCTCGTGCGTTGTTCCATTGAGGCATAGGAAGAGGTTTTCGGTTTCGAAGACGAAGATGTTCTGATGATTGGTGATCGATCCGGTGAAGACCGTTCGTTCGATGTGGAAGACATCCAGGGAGCCGACGCGTTGCCGTTTCGGCGTGCGCGGCGGTTCCAAGGTGGCGGAAGGCTCCACGAAAGTGGTGGCCCATTGTTCGAGGCTGGTGATGCCGATGGAAGCGAACGACCTCTTGTCGAAGGCAACCAATGCAAGCGCAGCGAGGTTGGTTCTCGTTGAACTCCCTGGAAGCTCGAAGCGGAAGAGCGGGAACATGCCGGGAGTCTTTTGAGCGATGTCTTCCGGTCGTGCCGATGCCTGCATTTGTGCGGCGGCCTGACGATACATCGTGTTCAGGGAGTTCCATCGCCAGTGGACGGGCACCTTCATGGCGATGCCCACCTGTCGGTTGGTGTACCAACCGTCCTCGATGCTCCCGGCTTCGAAGAGTTTTCCATCATCGGCTCCGGCGACTTCCTCGATCGCGGTCAGGACCACCTCATGCATACGGATGGCACCGACCAGCGTGATGAGCATCAGGAACGCTGCCATGGCGATGCAAAGCCCGCCCCCGACGTGCCGCACAACAGGCATTGGCTCCTTGCGCCGGTGCGCAACGAGGTAGGTCACCACCTGGGGCAGGGTGACAAGGAACGCGAGGGCAAACTGGATCGGGGACAGCGTGAACAGCTGGGCCGGGCTCAGGTCGAGTTGGAGGGCGATGGCATCGTAGAGCGATTCCCAGAACCTGGGCGCGATCCTCATCGACAGCAGTAAGGCCATCAGCAGCGTGGGAACGAGCAGCGATTTCATGGGTGGAGGTGATCGTGGAGGCGAAA
>JBIKWS010000066.1:0-10421 GCA_044356195.1 Cyanophyceae cyanobacterium | reverse complement strand
CCGCAGGTTCGCATCGTCTGGACCACGGACCCTGCGAACAATCCGAACTGATCACGGAAGTCGGCTGAGACGGAACCCTTTGGTGTCAAAGAATCCCGTCCCCTTCTGCCCGCGCATCTCGGCCACGAGTTCCACTTCAGCCGTCGATTCCAGCGAGAATTCAAACTGGACGGTTGTCCAACCGGTGGTGCCTTGAAGCTCGTTCTGGGGGCGGTTCTGACGGGTGGTTCCGCTGAGTCGCACACCCAATCCCGTTCCACGCTCGTTGGGGCTTGTGACGAGATCATGGACCTTGGCTCGAGCTTCCAGCCGATAGCGGCCTTCGGGGAGTTCCAGGCGGGTCCGCCAGGAAAGGATACCGGGGCGCGTGAGTTCGATCCGTAGCATTTGCCTGCCATCCGCTGGTTCCTGGACGATGTCTGTCCGGCCGCCTTCGGCATCCTGTGTTCTGGGCTGCCATCGACCTACTTCGATCAGCCCATTTGAAGCGACTTTTGCGGGCTTGGGGCGGCTGGCGATCTGTCGCTGGACGTCTTCGACCCGGTCAATGATCCGACGGCGTAGATCGCGGGTGTTGCCGCGAATGTCGTCAGCCTCTCCGCGTGAGAGCTTCGCCAAGGCGGGCTCACGCCGGGAAACCGCTTCGTCAAAAGTCGCAAGGATCGCGTTTGTCGTGAAGACGTTCGTCAGAAGCGACTCGATCCGGTCAAAATATCCGTTTCGCCATTCCGGAACCTGGATGATCCGCGCCGCAACAATTCCTTCGAAGCCGCGGTTCAAGGGCATGCCTCCCTGGCTGAACATCTGATCCATGCCATGCGGCATGAAGGTAAACCGACCCGCGGATGGGTCATGGTACACACGATAGTTGTTCCTGTTGCACGGATACCCATCCCAGTCCTCGGTCATGACCTGAAGGGCGAGGTAGGTGAGGAATCGGTCCACATCGACCAGCTTGGCAAGCTGTGCCTTCCGGGCTGCCGCATCGGGAAGATTGCAGACGGCAGACAGGATTTGCAGGTCCTTCCAGTCGGGCGGCGTTTTGCCAGCATCGAGTTCGAGTTGCTGGTCGATGTCCCGGAGGAAGCCGCCATCGTAGAGGTTTCCGGACCTATCCTTGAAGTGGCGGGAGAGGAAGGACCGGTCGAAACCCTCCTTGAGCACGTAAAGACCCAGGTCTCGGCCGTTCAGCCGGACCAATGCATGGGTGGCGCGGGTGGCTGGAACCCCGGCGCGCCGATAGAGGTCCGCGCAGACGATTTCACTCATCCGGCTGCCGTCCTGCACGGAATTGTTCAGGTGCAGTTTGTCCAGGCCGAAGATCTTCTGGCCTGGTTTGAACTTGTCGACGTTCAGCGTGAGCGCCGGAACGTCATCTATCGGGCGGGTGGATCCTGCCGCTCCTTTCACCCGCACCCCAACCGATGTCCACTCATTGGTACCGCTGCGGACAATCGCCGGTACGGACTTCCTCGGCTCACGGCGGAGGGACTCAAACTGATCCGCGGCAATCACCAGCTCGAAGGTCTGGATGGGGCCGGAAAAGAGGGCGTCGGACGGCTGCGGTGAGTTTGGGAGGACGGGGTGGAGCTGGCTGACGGGTTGGTCCGCGTGGCCGCATCCGAATCCGAGTGGCAGCCAGAGCAGGAGGGCCAACACCAACGGGGGGCAGCATGACAGCGAGCCTGCGCGGGTTCCGGGATTCATGGGTAATGGTGTTCCCGGAGACGCCGGGGGCCAGTCCGCGAAGCATTCATCGGACCGGCCGCGACCGTGGTCACGCAATGTCACCCATTCTCAACGGGGGATCATGCCGGACGCCCGGGCGTAATCGAAAATCCCGCCGGCATCCACCACCGGGCGTACTTCGCCCAGCGACTTGAGGCTGTAAACCTGACCCGTGCCATGATGAAGGATGGTGTTGGCGTCGATATCGACCGTGGCCTCGTCACCGGTCTTGAAGATCTCGCAGAGACGGTCCTGGCATTCGATCGGATAGAGCTCTCCGGTGGCGACGCAGTTCCGGAAGAAGATCCGGGCATAGGATTCTGCGACGACACATTGGCAATTTGCGGATCCAAGGGCGATGGGGGCGTGTTCGCGGGAGCTTCCACACCCGAAGTTCCGCCCGCCAATAACGATGGGGAACTGGGTGTCGAGCTCGCCCTCGGCGACGTATCGCGTCGGGTACAGGGAATCAGGAAGGCCCCAGAGGGCGTAGGCGCCAAGCTTCTCGTACTCCTCCGGAATCGTGGGCACCAGGTTGAGGAACTGGGCCGGAATGATCTGGTCGGTGTCGATGTTGTCGCGGACCACGTACACCGGGCCGGTGAACTTCGATTGCATCAGGCACACAGTTTCGGCAGACGTGGCCAGAACGCAAAGGCGAAATCGTTTCTCGACACGTTCGGGGAGGCTCCCTAGTTTTTGGGCTCGATAAACGGAGTTGTACCGGGCGGTGGTTTGCTGCCCAACACCGAGATCAACATGCAAGAAAAGACTACAGTCATTACGGAGTTCCGCACGCACGAGAAGGACACGGGTTCCCCCGACGTCCAGATTGCCCTGCTGACGGAACGGATCAACAACCTGACGGAGCACCTGCAGAACAATCGCAAGGACGTGGCTTCCCGCCGCGGTCTGATGGCGATGGTGAGCAAGCGCCGTCGTCTTCTCGACTACCTGAAGCGCAAGGATGAGCCCCGTTATCAGGCAGTGACGAAGAAACTGAAGCTCCGGCGCTAATCCGCCGGGAAGGGATGGAGGTTGGGTGGTTGCCTGATCTCTATCGTCGGTTGGCGAACCGTACCTGCGGGTACGGTTGGTTGCCGCAACGAGGCGCGCGCGGCAGCCTGCTGGCCGTATCCATGCCCGATTGTCGCGTCCGAAAAGCAGTCAACTGTGCCCGCCCATCTGGGAAACTTCACTCAACTCCCCCGACCCGTTGTCGGGGAGGCTGACTGAAGTTTCTCACGTGGGGCGGGCTGAATTACATATGCCCGAGAAAGTTATCATCCCGGTGGGTGATCAGGAGATCATCATCGAGACCGGAAAATACGCCAAGCAGGCGGACGGTTCAGTGACCGTTCAGTTGGGTGAAACGGTTATCCTTGTGGCCGCTGTGGCCGCGTCCAAAGCCAAGCCCGGCCAGGACTTCTTCCCCCTCACCGTCGATTACCGCGAGAAGGCGGCGGCGGCTGGCAAGTTCCCCGGGGGTTACTTCAAGCGTGAGGGTCGTCCGACTGAGAAGGAGATCCTGACCTGCCGGTTGACGGATCGTCCCATTCGTCCCCTCTTTCCGAAGGGGTGGTACAACGAAGTGCAGGTGCAGAGCGTCCTGCTTTCCGCCGATGGTCAGAATGACCCGGACATCCTTTCCATCCTGGGCGCTTCTGCGGCCCTGACGGTTTCTGACATCCCTTGGGATGGCCCTCTTGGAGCTGTCCGCATCGGCCGCGTGGCCGGCCAGTTCGTGGTCAATCCCACCCACGCTCAGCAGGCGGAGTCCGATCTGGATCTCATCTACGTCGGCAACAAGACCGACGTCGTGATGTACGAAGGTGCGGCCAATGAAATCTCCGAGGAGGACTTCATCGCTGCCCTCAAGTTCGCCCAGGAAGCCTGCCAGCCGCAGATCGCGGCCCAGGAGGAGTTGCAGGCGAAGGCCGGGAAAACGAAGCGGACCATCACGGTCAACATCGTCCCCGAGGAAATCCTGGCCGAAGCCAAGGCGTTGGCGGGTGATCGGATCATTCCGGCCCTGCTGGTGCCCCAGAAGCTCGCCCGCGAAGCAGCCGTGAATGCGGTCTTCGCTGATGTCGGTGAAAAGCTGAAGCAGAAGTTCGGAGCCGAGAAGGTCACCGATTACGTCCTCAAGGATGCCCAATACTACATCCAGAAGGAAACGGTCCGTCTCCTGATCCTGGATTCAGGCAAGCGGCTTGATGGCCGCGCCACGGGTGAGATCCGGCCCATCTCCAGCGAGGTTGGCTTCCTCCCGCGGGCTCACGGATCTTCCGTGTTTTGCCGTGGTGAGACCCAGGCGGTGTGTCTTGCCACCCTGGGAACCAGCGACGACATCCAGGAGTTCGATTCCTACACGGGTGGGGAGACCAAGAAGCAGTTCCTGCTGCACTACAACTTCCCGAACTTCTCGGTCGGTGAAACGGGCCGCATCTCGGGCCCCGGACGTCGCGAGATCGGTCACGGCGCATTGGCGGAACGTTCCGTTGCGCCCGTCATTCCGTTGAAGGAATACCCCTACGCCATCCGGATCACCTCCGAGATCATGGAGTCAAACGGTTCCACGTCGATGGCATCCGTTTGCGGTGCAACCCTGGCGTTGATGGATGCCGGTGTGCCGCTGATCCGTCCGGTGGCTGGCATCTCGATCGGCATCTGCACCGAGTATGGCGCGGATCATCAGATCAGCCGTTATAGCCTCCTGACCGACATCATCGGGTGGGAAGACGCGTTCTGCGACATGGATTGCAAGATCGCGGGTACGGAGAAGGGCATCACCGGGTTCCAGTTGGACCTCAAGCTGCGTGGATTGCCGCTGCCGATCATGGCGGAGGCGGTTGAGGCAGCGCGGATTGCCCGGCTTTCGATCCTGGGCGACATGGCCAAGACGTTGTCTGCTCCGCGCACGGACATCTCCAAGTACGCTCCGCGGATCACGGTCATCCGGATCAATCCCGAGAAGATCGGCCTGCTGATCGGGCCTGGCGGCAAGAATATCAAGCGCATCGTCGATGAGTCGGGATGCGAGATCAACATCGAGGACGACGGAACGGTGAAGGTGTTCTCCGTCACTCCCGAGGGCATGGAGATCGCCCGTCGTGAGATCGAGGCACTCGGCGCTGAAATCGAGATCGGCAAGACCTACAAGGGTCGCGTCGTCACGATCAAGGAGTTCGGTGCGTTCGTTGAAGTGTTCCCGGGTCAGGATGGCCTGGTCCATGTTTCCGAACTCTCCAACCGTCGGGTCAACCGCCCCGAAGACGTCGTCAAGATGGGCGACGAAGTCTGGGTCAAGTGCATCGGCGTCGATGACAAGGGGCGTGTGAAGCTGAGCCGCAAGGCTGCCATGGAAGAGCGTGGCGAAGCGGCCGCGGTGCAGACCGAAACGGCGGGTACTCCGAGGCCTGAACGGACCGAGCGCCCGGAACGGGTAGAGCGCGCAGAGCGCCCAGAGCGCAGCGAGCGGTTTGAGCGTCCGGCACGCGAAGAGCGGGTTGAACGTCCGGAACGCACTGAGCGCCCCGTGCGTGAAGATCGCGGACCTGAGCGCGCCGAGCGTCCTGTTCGCGATGATCGGGGCTCAGATCGTCCTGAGCGGCCGGTGCGTGACGATCGTGCTCCTGAACGGGCGGAACGTCCTGTGCGTGACGATCGTGCTCCTGAACGGACGGAACGTCCTGTGCGTGATGATCGGGCCCCGGAGCGTTCTCCGGAACGCGCGCCACGTGGTGAACGTTCCGAACGTTCCGATCGCGGTCCTCGTGAAGAGCGTGCCGAGCGTCCTGTCCGGGACGATCGCGGTGAACGTACCGAGCGCGTCAGCCGTGACGTGCGTAGCGATCGACCCGTGCGTGATGACCGTGGCGAACGGTCGGAGCGTCCTGTCCGGGATGATCGTGCGGAGCGCCCGGTCCGCGATGAGCGTGGCGAGCGCCCGGAGCGCCCTGTCCGCGACGATCGCGGTGAGCGCAGCGAACGTGCCCCGCGTGATGATCGTGGCGAGCGGAGCGTGCGCGATGACCGTGGTGATCGCGTTGAACGTCCGGTGCGCGATGAGCGCGCTGAGCGTCCGGTGCGCGACGATCGTGCTGAGCGCCCGGTGCGGGATGACCGCAGCGAGCGGCCCGCACGTGATGACCGTGGCGAGCGTCCGGTCCGCAGTGATCGTGGCGAACGTGCACCGCGCGCCGAGCGTGCGGACCGCGTCGACGACCGCTTTGAGCGTCCGGCACCTCCCGTCGAGGACCGCGGCGAGCGTCCCGTCCGGGCAGAGCGCAGCGATCGGTATGATCGTGGCGAACGTGCTGAGCGTCCGCCTGAGCGTGGAGAACGTCCTGAACGCAGCGGCAGCCGCGAACGTTCGGTGGATCGCGGTGGAGACCGGAGCCGCCGGTCGTCTGCCGATGACGGAGCAGATGGGCTTGAGACTGGAAAGCTCTACCGTGCGAAAGTTGCATCCATCAAGGACTTCGGTGCCTTTGTGGAGTTCATCCCCGGCCGCGAGGGTTTGGTGCACGTCAGCGAACTCGCCAACTTCCGCGTGAAGCAGGTCGAAGACATCGTTCAGATCGGCGACGAGATCTGGGTCAAGTTGTTGGGTGTCGATGACAAGGGGCGTGTCCGTCTGAGCCGTCGTGCGGCGATGGAAGAGCGCGAAAAGGCCGAGAACGGCGAGGCGGGAGGAGCTCCCGAGCCGGCTCCGGCTCCTGAGGACGATCGGTTCCTCGACTGAGAGCAGTCTGTTTTACGGAATCAGGGCGGTCCGCGTGAGCGGACCGCCTTTTTTGTTGGCTCGGCGATTGGGTTTCCCTTGGTTCAGGGTTAGGCTCGCCGCCAATGAAGGAAGCCTACATCGCGGCCAAGGAGCGCTGGGCAAGGAAGATGGCTGGCTTGGAGAAGCCGTCCGTCCGGTCTGTCGACCGTCTTCCTCCCGGCCAGCGTCAGGTTCAGAATTTCCCTGTCCTTGACCTGGGTGTGAAGCCCGAGGTGCCCGTCGATCGGTGGGAGCTCAAGATCGGGGGCCATGTCGATCATCCCGTGGTGCTGCGGTGGTCCGATTTCATGGGTTTGCCGCAATTCCGGGATAGCAGTGACTTCCATTGCGTCACCACTTGGAGCCAATTTGACATGTCGTGGGAGGGGGTTGCATTCCTGACATTGGCTGAACTTGTGCAGCCGAAGGCATCTGCGACGCACGTCTTCTTCAAGAGTCATGATGGCTATTCCACGAGCAATCCACTCGACGTGTGCATGGATGATGACGTTCTGGTCGCACACTCGTGGGATGGAAAGCCGTTGACGGTCGAGCATGGGGGGCCGGCCCGGGTCATCGTTCCCAAGAAGTACGCCTGGAAGGGGGCCAAATGGATCCGCGAGATCACGTTTCTGGATCGGGACATCCTCGGGTTCTGGGAAGTACGCGGGTACTCGAACACCGCGGATCCGTGGACGGAGGACCGGTTCTCGTGAGTACAGGCGGGTACGGCGCGAGGAGACGGTTGGACGTCCTCTTTACGCCAGCGGATTTTGCCGCGTTGTCCCGGAGGGATTTGTCCCGGACGACCTGCGTTGTCTTTGATGTCCTGCGGGCGACGACCAGCATGGTGACCGCCTTGTCGGCGGGGGCCGAAGCCATCGTGCCTGTGACTGACATCCCCGAGGCGATCGCTTGGAGGACTCGGCTTCCTGAAGTGCTCCTTGCGGGGGAGCGCGATGGGCGCAGGATCCTTGCGGACCGGACGGGTAGTGTGGACTTCGACTTGGGCAACTCGCCTCGGGAGTTTGTTTCCGATCGGGTTGGAGGTCGATGGATCGTTGCGACAACAAGCAATGGAACCCGGGCCCTCAGGGCGAGCGTGGGCGCTCGGGTCGTATTGCCTGCCTGCCTTCGAAACCGGAGTGCCGTCGCCCGGTGGCTGCATTCCGATACTTCCGACGAATGGGTGCTGGTGTGCAGTGGGACCCTAGAGGACTCCGCCTACGAGGACGTGCTGGGGGCGGGAGCGTTGGTGGATCGCTTGTGGCCGATGTTGTCCGACTTCGAGGTGCTGGACGGGGCGCGCATGGCGCGATTGTTGTACCTCGCTGTGCGGGGCGATCTGGCTGGCGCCATGCGGCAGCATTCCCGGAACGGTCGCCGGCTGGCGCGCATGGACGAGTTGGCGGCGGACATCGAGCTCTGTGCGGTGGAAGACGACCTGGACCTGGTCGCTGCGATGGACGATGGCGGGGTGATCCGTAAACTTGATGAGCGCAGGCGCCCATCGGAGTGAGACTCAGTCGATGAGCTTCCGCGCCATTGGCCATAGGACGCGAAAGGCGGAAGCAAAGTCCTCGGGATGACGTTCGATCCAGGAGTCGATGGTGGTGGGCTTGAACCAGGCACCTCCCCGCACCTCGGTCGCCTGAAGGGTGAACGGTCCTTCGTGGACCAGTCGATAGACCCAGCAGAATTCCATGCCCGTCTCCGGAGTGGCGAGGAGCCGGAACCATCGCTGCGGGGAAGAGATGGGAATGAGTCCCAATTCTTCCCCCAGTTCGCGGATGGCGCAGGCGTCGTAGTCCTCACCGGAGTCCACATGACCCGACGCGGAGGAATCCCACACGCCTGGCCACATGTCCTTGAGCATGGAACGTTGTTGCAGGAACAGCTCTCCGGCTGTGTTGAACACGAGCATGTGCGTTGCTCGATGGCGAAGCCCCAGTTGGTGAACGGAGGGGCGTGGCATCTGGCCAACCACGATGTCCTGTTCGTCAACCACATCGAAGATTTCCACGGCGTTTGACATGCAAGCAGGTTGGTGGGCTTGACGGCGTGCGGTCAATCCGCCGGGTGAGAAGTGTTGTTGGTCGAAACCCGGACAGATCGGCAGGTTTGCCATGTTGCGCACGGGTCACTTTCTGTTAACCCTAGGTGCATCAACGTTGCATTCATGGGGAGAAGGCATCGGTTGGGATGCCAATGACTGGGCTATTGTACTTTGATCCATACTTCTGGGTTACCATCCCGGGAATACTGCTTGCTGCATGGGCGCAGATGAAACTGTCGGCGGCTTACGGGCGTTACTCGCGCGTCGGGACCGTTCGAGGTGTTACGGGTGCCGATGTGGCGAGATTGATGTTGGATCGAAACGGGATGGCGAACGTGGAGGTTTACAGGATCAGCGGGGAATTGACCGACCATTACGATCCGGGTCGGAGGGCGGTGTTCCTGTCGCATGGTGTTCATGATACCCCTTCGGTTGCGGCTGCGGGAATTGCCGCACATGAAGTGGGGCATGCCATCCAGCACAAGACCGGGTATGCGTGGCTTGGGTTCCGGATGGCCATGGTGGGCCTGACCGGCTTCGCGTCGAAAGCATCCTGGTTTCTGATCCTTGGTGGCATGATATTCTCGAATGCCAATCCGAGGAGCAATCTGGGTCGATCCCTCCTCTTCTTCGGCATCATGCTTTTCGGTGTTACGGTCGCGTTCCAGTTGGTGACCTTGCCCGTCGAGTTTGATGCCAGCAGTCGGGCAAAGCGCGAGTTGCTTCGTCTCGGCATCATTGTCCCGGAGGAATCCACCGGTATCAGCAAGGTTCTGTCTGCTGCCGCCCTGACGTATGTTGCCGGACTCCTGAGCTCTGTCCTTGAGTTGGTCCGCCTGCTCCTGATCTTTCGTCGTCCACGAGATGAAGACCAGGGATGAAGTGGCGCAACGGACCTGGGCTCGAAAGATCCGCGCCTACCTCCGGGTGTTCGCTTTGTTCGTCGGTTCATTGAGCCAGGCGGAGTCTGTCGTCGTTGTCCTCACGCCGCATCCCGAGGAGATCCGGCAGGAGTTCGAGGCTGGATTCAACAAGTGGCACCAAGCGCGCCATGGTGAGCCAGTGCGCATCGAGTGGCGCGATGTGGGTGGGTCGGGGGAGGCCCAGCGGTTCGTTGAATCGGAGTTCGCCTCGAAGCCTTCCGGGATCGGTATCGATGTTTTCTTTGGAGGAGGGCCAGAACCGTTTCTGGCGCTCGGGGATCGGAAGTTGGTCGAGATCCATCGGCCTCCTGCCGAAGTCTTCGATGGATTGGGCCGGCAGGCCAATGGGGCGGAGGTCTTCGACCCGGGCTTGGGTTGGTTTGGTGCGTGCCTTTCGAGTTTTGGGATTCTTGAGAACACCCGGGTTCAGCGTCTGGTGGGGCTACCGTTGGTGGAGCGCTGGGATCAATTGGCCGATCCGAGGCTGGTGGGTTGGGTTGGGGCAGGGGACCCGCGGTTGAGCGGGACCATGAACAACATGTACGAGGCGTTCCTGCAGGCTTACGGATGGGAGAAGGGTTGGGAGCTGCTGACCAAGATCGCCGGCAACGTGCGTCAGTTTGATCGGTTGAGTTCCTCCACGGCCAAGGAAGCCTTGCTGGGCCAGGTGGCCTACGCGTTCTGCATCGACTACTACGGGTTCATCCAGATCGAGGCGTCGGGAAGCACGAACATGACGTTCGTTCTGCCGAAGGATTTTGTATCCATCAGTCCGGACGGCATCGCGATCCTGAAGGGGGCACCGCACCGGGAGGTTGCGGGACGGTTGTTGGACTTCGTCCTTGGCGACGCCGGGCAGGCCTTGTGGATGCTGCCGGCGGGACACCCGGATGGGCCGCGGCGTCACTCGTTGGTGCGTCTGCCGGTGCGTCCAAGCCTTTACCAG
>JBIKWS010000287.1:0-5445 GCA_044356195.1 Cyanophyceae cyanobacterium | reverse complement strand
GCCTTTGCAGTCCCGTTCCTTGCGCTCGCGCTACCATGGGTTCTGATTCCCAAGGGATCCAGCGCGAGCTACGGCGACGCCTTTCGTTGGTTCTACGAGAAGAATGGAGGACCGAAGGGGTACCTAGGAACCTGCCTCACGCAGGTGTTGGAACTCCCTTTGGGACGGGCAACCGCAGACCTGCTCTCGGACCTCCTGGGCCGTCTTCCTTACATACCCGCGGTCAGCCAGCTGAACCTTGGGAACCTGACCCAGTTGCCATTGCTCGCCGCCGGTCTCTTTGGAAGCTGGGTTGTCTTCCGAGGTTACCGGTTGGCCAACGTGCAAGGCCGGCAGGCCGTCATCCTCCCGATGGGCTTCTATATGCTTCAGATCATTCTGTGGCCGTTCGTCATGGGACCGCGCGGGGCCATCTTCCTGCTGCCGGTGGTTATCAGTTGGGGATGGCTCGGGTGGCAAAGCCTACGCAAGGAACGAGCCCGAGTGGAAGCCCTGATCCTCATCGTGCTCTGCATGGTACCCAACCTCTATTTCTCTTTCCGCGCATCTCAGGTCCCACAAGCAGGACACATCGAATCCCTGGTCCCGGTCACGGAATGGCTGCGAACCAACTCGGGAGGAAAATCCATCAGTATTGCAGACGATGTTCGAGGTCTCGAACTGTCCCTGCTTCTGGGACGCCCTGTCCTCAGGGGCATCAACCCAAATGCCGGGAAATTCAGGCTCTACTCTCATCCTCCGGGATCCACGGTGGACCTGTTTGTTGCCGTCCGTGGAAGCCAACAACCACCGGAGCTTCAAGGCGCCCCCATTCGTTTCGAGACACCGTTCTATCAAGTGTTCGAGCTGAATCACTGAAGAGCCCAAGTCTCCGATCTTCATGACCGCTAGCACCCAGTTCTTCGACCTGGCTTCCCGTGGGCGTCCATTTTTCCTCCAGAGCGGAGAACCTCTGTCAGACGCCACTCTGGCGTTCGAGAGCTACGGGGAGTTATCACCCGCACGGGACAATGCCATCCTAGTCTTTCATGCCCTTTCGGGAAGCCATCATGCCGCAGGCTTCAACCCATCCATCGAAGGGGTCGGTGGAATGTGGACCGATGAATGCCACAATGGTTGGTGGGATGGTTTCATAGGACCGGGCAAGGCCTTGGATACCGATCGCTTCTTCATCCTCTGCGTCAATTATCTCGGGGGATGCTATGGCTCTACAGGGCCCGGGTCCGTCAATCCGGGAACAGGTAAACACTACGGTCCCGCGTTTCCACAATTGACGATCGCAGACATCGTGAACTCGCAGATGGCGCTGCTGGATGGGCTCGGAATCAAAACGCTCCACGCCGCTGTCGGAGCTTCATTGGGCGGACTCCTGTCGCTGAGCTTGGCCACCCGCTATCCGGAACGGGTACGGACCGTGATCCCCATCGCCACTGGAGTCTCGGTCACCCCGATCCAGCGGCTCCACAACTTTGAACAGGTTTGTGCCATCGAAGCGGATCCCAATTTCAATGGCGGGAACTATTATGACGGCCCACGTCCTGATCGCGGCTTGGCTGTCGCCCGCATGATCGGTCACAAGACGTTTGTCTCCCATGCCGCGCTCGCGGAGCGGGCCCGCGATGAAGTCGTCAGACACGATGACTCTCTTGCCTGGTATCAACTTCGAAGCCCACTGGAATCCTACATGCTTCACGCAGGACAGAAATTTGTTCAACGATTCGACGCGAACACCTATCTGCGGATTCTCGATGCATGGCAACGCTTCGACCTCGTGCGTGAGGCGGTAGCCACTGACCTCGTCGGACTCTTCCAGCGCTGTCGGCGACAGAAATATCTCATCTTCACCATCGATTCAGACTGCTGCTTCTATCCTGAAGAGCAGGCAGAACTTGCGCGGGTGCTCAAGCTGGCGGGTGTCGAGGCAACACGAATCACCCTGCATTCGGACAAGGGCCACGACAGCTTCCTGCTCGAACCCCACCTCTATCGCCCCTTTCTCCGCGCCGTTCTCTAAATTGTATGCACCGAGTCGCTGTCCTCAACGTCGTGGGGCTCACCCGTGCCTTGGTGGGTCCGTCCATGCCCCGGCTCCGTCGGTTCATGGAGCGTCATCGATTGGCCACGATCGATCCCGCTCTGCCAGCGGTTACCTGTACCGCACAATCAACGTATGTAACCGGCCAACTCCCCTCGAGCCACGGGGTCGTGGCGAACGGATGGTATCATCGTGAACTTGCCGAGGTTCAGTTCTGGAAGCAGTCAAACCACATCGTTCATGGCCCGAAACTCTGGGACGTTCTGCGATCGGAAGTCCCAGGATTCACGTGCGCCAAGACTTTCTGGTGGTATAACATGTATTCCACGGCGGATTTCTCTGTCACGCCTCGCCCGATGTACCCCGCCGACGGTCGGAAGTTTTTCGATATCTATTCGTGGCCTTACGATCTGCGGCCGGCCCTCAAGGCAAAGCTCGGAGACTTCCCCTTCCCCGGATTCTGGGGACCTGCCGCCGGTGTCCACTCCCCACAAGGAGCGCCCGACTGCGCTACGCGCTGGATCGCGGAGTCGGCCCGCTGGATCGAGGATCGGCACCAGCCGACCTTGCAACTCGTCTACCTTCCCCACCTCGACTATAACTTCCAGCGTCTCGGGCCGGGGCATCCAGCCATTCAGGAAGACCTTCGTCGTGTAGACGAAATCATTGGGGACATGATCGACGACTTCGAATCCCGGGACATCCGGGTGATCGTCCTCAGTGAGTACGGGATTACTCCGGTGAGCCGCCCGATCCACCTCAATCGGCTCTTCCGCGAGAAGGGATGGCTAACCATCAAGGAAGAGCTGGGATTGGAGCTGCTGGATCCTGGCAACTCGAAGGTGTTCGCTGTGGCCGATCATCAGGTGGCACATGTGCACGTCCAGGACGCATCATTGATCCCTTCGGTCCGGACCCTTTTGGAATCCACCCCTGGCATTACCGAGGTGCTGGATGCACATGGAAAGCAGCGGATCGGACTCGATCACACCCGCTCAGGAGATTTAGTGGTCTTTTCCGCCGAGGATGCGTGGTTCACCTACTACTACTGGCTGGAGGACAAGCGTGCGCCAGACTTCGCCCGCTGCGTCGACATCCACCGGAAGCCCGGTTACGATCCCGCAGAGCTCTTTCTCGACCCAAACCTTTCGATGGTGAAGCTCCAGATCGGGTGGCGACTGCTGAAGAAGAAACTGGGGTTCCGGATGCTCATGGACGTCATTCCGCTTGATGCCAACCTGGTGAAGGGCTCTCACGGATGCCGCCCTGCATCGCAGGACGACTGGCCGGTGATCATTGGCGACCTCGACATTGAGGGAGGATCCATCGGATCGACGGACGTCTTCGGAATCATCCGACGATCCGTATTGTCCACTCTCCGTTGATCCGTGGCTTACCCCGGTTTGGGCCGTGCACCCGATGAGCGTCCTGGCCCACCGACTCCCTGCGGCATCGGGAAAGCCTTGCTCAACCCGTTGCCGGCAGCGTCTCATTCGCTCCACTAGGTCTCTGCCAGCTTCTGGAACTCTGCGAGACTCGCCTTGTCTTTGTGGTCCTGATCGGCCTTCTGCAGAACGGCAGGTGCGAGGAATGTGCCGGGCCCAAAGCCACCCCGACCGCCGCCACCACCACTGCCAAAGGGACCTGCCCGGGTACCCATCCGCATCCCGGCTGAATTTCCCGCCACCTGCGCTGCCACGGATTGGTGACGAACTTCCACGAGCGTCCTGATGGCCTTCACCGGATCTCCAAAACACGGCATGCCACCTCCGGGACCACGGCCAATGTCAATTCAATGCCAACAAACCCCGCATCAGCGCATATCCAATCAAGGCAGTGATCGGGAGGGTCAGGAACCACGCCCACAGGATCCGTTCCACGACTCCCAGGTTCAGTGCGGAAAACCGCTTGGCACAGCCGACGCCCATGATGCTCGTCGTGATGGCGTGGGTGGTGGAGACCGGCATGCCAAAGTGGGCGGCGGTCATCAGGACCGAAGCGGCGGTCGCCTCCGCTGCGAAGCCGTGCACCGGCTGCAACTTGACCATCTTGTGGCCCATGGTCTTGATGATCTTCCATCCGCCCGCAGCCGTTCCTGCGGCCATGGTGACCGCGCAGGTCAGCTTGATCCAGATGGCAATCCCTTCGTTTCCAGAGGCATCCGTGACCATGGGATGATGGAGAAATTGAAGCCAGGAAGGGAGGTTCACGAGGCTCCCTGCCTTGTCCGCGCCCACGATGGCGAGGGCGATGATGCCCATTGTCTTCTGCGCGTCGTTGCTTCCGTGGCTGAAGCCCATGTAAGCAGCACTGGCCAATTGTGCCTTGCCGAAGACACGAGTGACCCACTTTGGTGTCCAACTTCGAAGCGCGAAGTAAAGCACCCCCATCAGAAGCAGTCCCACCGTGAAACCCATGATCGGGGACAGGAACATTGGGATGATGACCTTGTAGAGAAGCCCATCGAACTTATACCAGGGCATGCCGGCCTTGGGCTTGCTGAGGATGACAACAGCGAAGTTGTTGCTCGCAGCCGCAATTCCTGACCCTACCAGACCGCCGATCAGTGCATGCGAAGAGCTGGACGGCAACCCGAACCACCACGTCAGGAGGTTCCATATAATCGCTCCACCCAAGGCGCAGATCAGCGCCTGGGTCGCGAGTTCGGCAGGAATCAACTTCGCGTCCAGCAACCCACTGCTGATTGTTTTCGCCACGGCTGTGCCGTAGAGCGCCCCGACCAGATTGGTCACCGCCGCCAGCATGATCGCAAGGCGCGGGGTCAGGACCTTGGTGGACACAACGGTGGCGATGGAATTCGCCGTATCATGAAATCCGTTGATGTACTCGAAGATCAACGCCACCACGATCACTGTCAGAAGTAGACTCATGACGGACCTCAGGAGTTCTTGAGGACAATGTGGAAGATCACGTTGCCTGCATCACGGCATCGATCGATGACCTTCTCCAGCAGGTCGTAGAGGTCCTTCAACGCGATGACACTGACGGCGTCCTTTTCGCCCGAGTACAACTCCCGCAGCAATTCCACCATCAACTTGTCGGCCTCTCCTTCGAGGTACTGCAGCCGGTCATTCTGCTCCTTCACCTGCTCGAGGTCCGGCGATTTACGCAACTGCTTGACCATGGCCAGGACCACATCCGCTGCACGCTCCAACAAACCCGCCTGACGCGAGAAACCCACCCGGCGTACCCGGTCCGGACACAGCAGGAGTCGTTCGCCGAACTTCTCCAAGGTCTTTGGAATCTTGTAGAGGGCGTTCGATAGGGCCTCGATGTCCTCCCGCTCCAGAGGCGTCACAAAAGTCGTCGTGAGCCGCTCGCTGATTTCTTCGGTGATCCGCTTGTCCTTCTTTCGCAGCAAGGCGAAGTCATCCAAGGAATTGGCTGAG
>JBIKWS010000342.1:0-4970 GCA_044356195.1 Cyanophyceae cyanobacterium | reverse complement strand
CTGAGGGGGCCGCCAGCAACCGAACGAGGAGTTGGACGCTTTCCCTAGCTTCTTCGGCGCTCTTCTCCAGCAGTTCAAAGAAGATCTCATCGCCACCGATCAGCTTCTGGATCGAAAACATACCTCCAGTCCGCCCCTCAGCCGTGTCGGCTGCATGTCCAATTTGTTACGATTAAGTCACGGCATCCAAGAGGTCATGGATTTGAGAACGCGACGTCCTCAAAGCCGAATCAGAACGCTGTCGTGAGGTGAACCAGAGATCCCAGGTCCCCCCACCTGCCCCCGCTTGATGCCACACGCGGATAGATCCCCCGACGCACTTGCATGGCTTTCGGAGTGTCTTTGGGCTTGGCAATCCCATCCCGGACTCTCTCAATCGGGACATTCCCCGTCACTCGACGTCCGCTGTGTCCTCGTATCTTTCACCTGAGGCCGTGGTGGCTCCGGCCGGCTTTTCGCGCTGGCTGGTGCCTCCTGCCGCCATGGCCGTGCATCTGTGCATTGGCGAGGTGTATGGATTCAGCGTCTTCAACGAACCCCTGACCCGCATCGTTGGAATCACAGCGCCGGCACCGGCGATGGACTGGACGATCCCTCAGGTCGGTTGGATCTACTCGATCGCCCTGATGATGCTGGGGCTTTCCGCGGCGGTTCTTGGGAAGTGGGTGGAGCGCCGAGGTCCACGCTGCGCGATGCTCGCGAGCGCCGGTTGCTTCTGCGGCGGGTTGCTGATTTCCGCGCTTGGCGTGCACTTCCATCAATTGTGGCTGATTTACCTTGGCTACGGGTTCGTCGGAGGAATCGGGTTGGGTCTCGGGTACATTGCCCCCGTCTCCACGCTCATGAAGTGGTTCCCGGACCGTCCGGGATTGGCGACCGGACTTGCCATCATGGGATTTGGTGGCGGCGCACTGGTGGGAGCGCCGCTCGGTCAGGAGTTGATGGGATACTTCCGGAGCGCGACCTCCACCGGGGTGGCTGAGACCTTCGGGCTGATGGCGGTGGCGTACTCCCTTTTCATGGGGTTCGGGGCGGCAACGGTCCGGGTTCCGGCGAAGGGGTGGCGACCCGATGGTTGGGAGGCCCGAGGATTGGCGGCCACGGAAGCGAAGTTCGCCGTGGGCGTTGACCGGGCCTGGACCACGCCCCAGTTCTGGCTGCTCTGGGCAGTGCTCGCCCTGAACGTCACGGCAGGAATCGGGATCCTGGGTCAGGCATCGCTCATGTGTCAGGACATGTTCGGGGTCAGCGCCACCGTGGGTGCCGGTTTCGCTGGACTGCTTTCGATCTTCAACATGGGTGGACGCTTCCTATGGTCCTCCTTTTCGGACAAGACCGGACGGAAGGCGATCTACTGCGTCTACTTCCTGTTCGGGGCCGTTCTGTACGCATTGCTTCCGTGGACGCAACAGTCCGGCCAGCAGGCCCTCTTCGTTGCGGTGACGGCGGTCATCATCTCGATGTATGGAGGCGGGTTCGCGACGATTCCCGCATACCTCCGGGACGTCTTCGGCACACATCAGGTGGGGGCGATCCATGGTCGTTTGATTACGGCATGGTCGCTGGCGGCGCTGATCGGTCCGCAATTGGTGAACTATCTTTCAACGGCACGAAAAGCCGCTGGGGTCCCAAAAGCAGAAGCGTACCACCCCACCCTGTACCTGATGGCCGGGCTGCTGATTGTCGGCTGCCTCTGCAACCTGCTGGTCCGCCCCGTTGACTCGCGGCACCACCTCAAGGAAGGAGGCGTCGCATGAGGGCCATGAAACTCTGGTTTGCGTGGTTGCTCGTGGGCCTACCACTGGCGTGGGGCGTCACTCGCTCCGTCCAGAAAGCGCTTCCCCTTTTCAAGGCTCCTCAAAGTCACCGAGCTCCTTCCACAAACACAAACTCTCCGAACCCATGAAGAACTCCTGTTGGATCCTGCCCTGCCTTGCGGCCCTCTCTGTTTCGGCCGCGCCCACCCACAACACGGCCACCCCCGGTGGCAAGCTGCCGACGCCCCTCAAGGTGGCGTTGGTCCAGGTTGCCACCGGCTTCGTGGATCCAGTGCGTGTCACGCCGGCTCCGGATGGATCGAACCGGTTGTTCGTGTGCGAGCGGACCGGCGTCGTCCGGTTGGTGAAGGACGGAAAGACAGCAGACAAGCCGTTCCTCGACATCCACGACACGGTCGTCAGTTCGTTCCTTGAGCAGGGTCTGTACGACCTCGAGTTCCATCCCAAGTTCCAGGAGAACGGCAAGTTTTACGTCCACTACTCCGACATGTGGTTCAACGGTGCCTCCTTCGTCGTCGAGTACAAGGTCTCGGCCAAGAACCCGGATCGCGCCGATCCAGAATCCGCACGCGTCGTCTGGCAGATGGCCCGGCCCTACGCCAACCACAACGGTGGCGAGATCGCGTTCGGCCCTGACGGATATCTCTACATCGGCAGCGGCGATGGTGGCTGGGAAGGCGACGTACTGGGAGCCGGCCAGGATCTGTCCTCACTCCTCGGAAAACTGCTTCGAATCGATGTCGATCACCCGAGCAGCGATCGCGGCTACGCGATCCCGAAGGACAATCCATTCCTGACGCCGTTGATGCAGATGAAGCTCTTCGGCGTGACCGAAGAGGCCTTCAACAAGATCCATCCCAACGCGCGCCCGGAGATCTGGGCCTACGGTCTCCGCAATCCCTGGTCGTTCCAGTTCGACGCGAAGACGGGCGACCTCTATATCGCTGACATTGGCCAGAACCACTTCGAGGAAATTGATTTCCAACCTGCCGGCAAGGGCGGCTTGAACTACGGATGGAAGTTCATGTGCGGCACTTACCCCTTCCCATTGCCCGTCGACGAGTCGGGCAAACCCAAACTGGATGCGGTGAAGGACGCACCACGCGTCGGCGAGATGCCGATCGCCGAGTACTCGCACGTGGACCAGGGTAACTGCGTCATGGGATTCGGCGTGTATCGTGGCACCCAGTATCCAGCGATGGACGGCGTGTACTTCACGGGCGACTGGGGCTCCGGAAAGCTTTGGGGCATTGCGCGGGATGGTGCCGGCAAGTGGCAGATGCAGGAACTCCTCGACACCAAGCTCATGTTCACGGGATCGGGGCAATCCAAAGACGGCACGATCTACATCACGGATGCCCACGCGAACTACGGCGGTCCAACCGACCCTGCCCAGAACAAGCGGGGCAGCCTCTGGAAGCTCGTGCCGGCCGACAAGGTGCCTGCGGGGGCCATCACGGCACCGCTCGAATAACGCGACTCGCGAGTGGCGGTTCCGCCCACTTCCGCTCACCCTGCATGCATTCTGATGAACGCGAAGTTCTTCCCCATGTTCCGCGTCCTGACGGTGGTCGGGAGTCTCTGGGCGTCCCCTTTCGGGGTCGCCCAAACCCCGCCGCCGGCCGGCCACGAAGGCCATGACGCCCATCCGGCACCGCCGGCCAACGACGCGCCACCGAAAGCGGAGGACTTCCTCTCGTTGTCCGCCGATGGCAAGAAGGTGCGCATCGTCCTCATCTCAGCCTTCAACGGGGTGAACTACGGGATGAACTTCAACGGCTTCGCCAAAGGGCAGGCAAAGTTCGTCCTACCCGTCGGCACCGATGTCGAAGTGGCTTTCACGAACCGAAGTCCGGTGCCGCACTCCGTGGTGGTTGTCGAACGTCCCCAGGTCAAACGCCTGCAGATGGGGGAACCCGCCTTTACGGGCGCGACCACACCCAATGCGGTGCGCGGAACCACCGGAACCAAAGGGGACACGTTTTCGTTCAAGGCGACGGAAGCCGGCGATTATGCGTTTGCCTGCGGATTTCCTTCGCACGCTGCCAACGGACATTGGATCACCCTGGAAGTGTCGGACAAGGCCACCCTGCCTTCGCTCCAGCTTGGGACCGGGCCGGTCTTCACGCCGACTGCGAAGTGATTCCACCCGCCATGTCCAAGCCTCCGCGCCTCCGCGCCCTTGGGAAACTCCGCCCGGTCAAGTCGCCACCGGGCACACTGCACCTCGCTGGAAGCTCCGGACACGTTCAGGTGTCCGCCATACGGCCCGGGATCCTGCACCTTCGGATAACCAAAGGCAGCCGCGCGCCGCGGCCGACTTTCTCCTGGGCTGTCCTGCCTCAACAACCCTCGGAAGACCTTCCGGAAGTCCGCCTCCAACGAACAGCGGCAACCCTGCGGACCACCGAAGCCGAGTTTCGGATCACGCTCAGCAATGGTGCGTGGAGCGTATGCTCCGGCGGTCTTGAATTGTTCCGGTGCCTGCCCGAAAGCCTCGGCTTCGCCGGGGACCAACCCGAGTTCAAGCTCGCGCTCCACGAACGCGAGGCATTGTTCGGCCTCGGTGAGTCCACCGGAACGTTCAACAAACGGGGATTGATCCGCGAATTCTGGAACATCGATGTCCTCGGCCACGCTCCAACCATCCACCCGTCGCTCCGCAATCTCTACGTCTCCATCCCCATGGCGCTCTCGATCCGGGATGGGCGCGCCGCAGGACTCTTCTGGGACAATCCCTCTCACCAGACCTGGGACATGGGCCAGACCCAGTTGGAGACGTGGTCGCTGGGTGCCAAATCCGGCGAGATCGACCTCTACCTCTTCACTGGACCGACGGTCGCCGAGGTCGGCTCCGCCTATACGCGGATGACGGGCCGGATTCCGATGCCACCCCGGTGGGCGCTCGGTTACCACCAGTGCCGATACAGCTACCAGAGCGCGGACGAGGTCCGCTCCGTTGCCCGAGAATTCCGGAAACGCGAGATCCCATGTGACGCCGTGTACCTCGACATCCACCACATGGATGCCTACCGGGTCTTCACTTTCGGAAAGAGCTTCCCGAACCCGGCGCGCCTCGTCCGCGACCTGGCCTCGGAGGGCTTCAAGGTCGTCACGATCGTCGATCCCGGTGTCCAGGATCACCCGGACTTCGCCGTGCTGAAGCGCGGCATGGATGCCGACGCTTTCGTA
>JBIKWS010000693.1:0-2941 GCA_044356195.1 Cyanophyceae cyanobacterium | reverse complement strand
CGGTCCTGTGCGCGTCTTCTTCCGTTGCCCAGGAAATACGACAGGGAACGGCCCTCACGGTCCTGGCCAAGCCGGTCGGCCGGGCAGTCTTCCTGCTGGGCAAGTACGCGGGGCTTGTGGCGACGCTGACCCTTCTGACGACCACGAACCTCGTGGCCACCTTGCTCTCCAGCTGGATGGCCTTTGATGCGTACGGTTCGGCGGACGTCCAGGCGCTCGCCCTCTATTACGGTGGTGCCATTGCGGGATACGCGATCGCCGGTTTCCTCAACTTCTTTCTCCGCAGGATCTTTGTTGCCGACGCGGTCATCGGATTCGCCATCGCGACCACGCTGGCAGCCGGGTACCTGACGTTCTTCACGGAGAAGACGCTTCCCTTTGGAGAACATGCGACGGCGGACTGGCGGCTCCTGCCGGCAGCGGTGTTGATCCTGTTCGCACTCTTCATGATCGCGGCGCTGGCTTTGGCCTGCTCCACGCGTCTCGACACGATGCCCACCCTTGCGGTCTGCACGGCCTTCTTCGCGTTGGGTCTTGTTTCGGATTACCTCTTTGGCCAGCGCGCCCATGCCGGGCAATGGTGGGCCCAGATCCTTTACGACCTGACGCCGAACTGGCAGCAGCTTTACCTGGCGCAGGCGCTGGAGGACAAGGGCGTCATCCCATGGGGATACGTCCTCCGGGCCTCTGGATACGCCGCGTCCGTCATCATCGCCTCACTCTCCGTAGCCCTGGTCCTTTTCGAAGACCGAGAACTCGGTTGATCCCCCGCTTCACCCAACATGGAACAGAACTTCAATCGTACCGGTCTGGTCAATTGGCTGACCCTCCTCATTGCGGCGGTGGGCGCCGAAGCCCTTTCGCGGATCGCGGTCTCGACGATGGGGGAAATCACCGCAGCGAACCTGCTGATCGGTGCGCTGGTCGCGCTGGTCGCCTGGTTCCAGATGCGTCTGGCGAGTCGCGAAGAAGCAGAACGTCTGGAAATGGAGGATCTGGCCCGCCGCCGCTCCAGCGCCTCCCTGTTCGCCGAATCGTCCGAGGATTCGTTCCCGGCGCGTCGCTCCCGGATTGCCTTTGAGCGTTGGATCCTTCCGACCTTCACCATCCTCCTGTTCGCCGCCCAGGCAGCTGCCACGTACTGGTTCATCCAGCGCTATCGCGAATGGCCCCTGCCCCGTCTCGAACCCGCCACGCTGGCCAGCGCCTCCTACGCGGGCCTCGGCTTGGTCCTGTTGCTGCTGGGATTGTACGCCGCCAAACTTTCCCGCTACGCCAGCATCCGCCTCCTTCGGCCCAGTGCGGCTCACCTCGTCCTGGGTGGACTTTTCTGCTTCGCCACGGCCGGCACCGAGATTGCCGTCTACGCGGGATATCCCCACTGGGACAAGCATGTCGCCCTGGCGGGCATCGCGATCTTCGGACTCGTCGCGCTGGAGACGCTTTTGGCCCTCGTTTTCGAGGCTTATCGCCCCCGCGTGAAGGGCCGCGAGGAACGCCTGATCTACGAAAGCCGCCTCGTCGGGATCCTCGGCCAACCCACCGGCCTCTTCTCAACGGCTGCCCAGGCCCTCGACTACCAGTTCGGCTTCAAGGTCAGCGAAACGTGGTTCTACCGCTTCCTTGAAAAGGCCATCGCCTGGATCGTCCTTGCCCAGGCCGGAGCCCTTTTCCTGTCCACTTCCATCGTCGTGATAGATCCCGGTGAACAGGGGCTCCACGAGCGCTTCGGGAACCCCGTCGGCACGCTCGACTCCGGTCTCCACTTCAAGCTGCCCTGGCCGATCGACTCCGTGGAGCGCATCAACACCCGCGCCGTCCAATCCTTCAATGTCGGCTTCGTTCCCGATCCAAACCTGGAGAAGGAAAACACCGTTCTCTGGACCCGGTCGCACTACAAGACCGAGTTCAACCTGTTGGTGGCCTCTCGCGAGCAGTCCACCAACGCGGCGGATGCCGACCAGACGGTCCCCGCTAATTTCCTGACGGTTTCGATCCCGGTGCAGTTCATTGTCACCAATGCCGCGCACTGGGGATACAACCACGCGCAACCAGCGCGCCTCCTGGAGCAGATCGCCAATCGTGAGGTCGTCCGTTACCTCGCTTCCGTGGACATCGACAGCATCATGTCCTCCGGCCGCGCCGAAGCCGCCCGCGAACTGCGCACCCGGATCCAATCCGCATCCACCGCCGCCGGGCTTGGCACCGAGATCATCTTCATCGGCCTTCAAGACATCCACCCGCCGATCGGCAACAAGGACGTCAAGGTGGCTGCTGCGTACGAACAGGTGATCGGTGCCGAACAGGAGAAGGAGGCCCGTATCCTCGAAGCCGAGGGCTACGCGAACGCAACGCTTCCCGCCGCCAAGGCACTCGCCTCGCGCACGGTCAACCAGGCCAAGGCCGATTCGGCGGTCTACGTCAATGACGCGTCCGGCCGCGCCGCCCGTTTCAGCCATCAGGTGGCCAGCTTCCGCGCCGCCCCGGACGTCTACACCGCCCGCAACTACCTCGAAACCTTGCGCACCGCGCTCGTTAACACCCGCAAGTACGTCATCATGCCGACCAACACGCACGACGTCGTCACCATCGACCTGACCGAGAAACTCCGTCGTGATGTCCTCGACATCCCGCTCGACCCCGTGAAGGGCAAGGAAGAGAAGAAATAACCGACGCCCCAGCCAACAACCACCCGCTCCACTTTCCACCCGACATTCTCCCTCCGATGAAGAAGAACCCACTCACGCTCCTGGTTGGATCCATGCTCCTCGTTGTGTTCCTGGCGCTCCTGTTCTGCTTCCAGGTCCGCACCACCGAGGTCGCCGTCGTCACCACGTTCGGACGTTATTCCCGCAGTGAAACCAACGCCGGCATCTACCTCCGGCTGCCGCTGCCGATCCAGAAGATCTACAAGTTCGACAAGCGCCTGCAGACCTTCGAA
>JBIKWS010000694.1:0-2941 GCA_044356195.1 Cyanophyceae cyanobacterium | reverse complement strand
CCTGAGCACGCCTCGCCTGGAGGTGGTGCGGCGCGGGTTGGTCACCAATGACGTGACCGCGCAGTTCCGCTCCTTCAGCAGTCCGTTTTCGGAGAAGGCCTACCGGGACGATGGTCTGCAACCGAGCTCCGGCCGGCTCCAGACGGCGTTGCGCTATCTCGTGACCTCGGAAACCCAAGGCTCCTCGACCCGTGCGCCCGTGACGCTGACCGCGTTCACCAACCTGGTTGTGTCGAACATCGTGGCCAACCAGACCTTTCGGGTGGATCAGGGATTGTCGGAGCTGCGCCTGACTTTCGCTTGGCCTGTGTTCCGCGTTGGTTCGGATTTCCAGACCGGGAACAGCCGTCGGACATTCCGGACGCTGATCCTCGGAGATCGGGATCTCCTGACGACCAATTTCCTCGGCACCGCGCGTTCGGCCTTCCGCTTCAACGGTGGGCGGACCAATTCCCTCACGTCGCTGAACTGAGACTCCCATGCGTCTTAGAAACTCCATGAAGCGTGCGGTCCTCCGGGGCTTCTCGCTGATCGAAATGCTGGTGGCCGTCGGGTTGCTCAGCCTCGTGATCCTCGCGTTGTACGCGATGTTCGACCAGACCCAGCGGGCTCTCCGTGGCAGCGTGGGGCAGGTCGATGTCTTCGAGGGATCCCGCTCGGCACTCGAACTCCTGACGCGGGATCTCGAGCAGGCGCGGCCGGCGGGCGTCTTCGACGGACCGCATTTCCTCTCCCGCCTGTCGGTGCCGGCCACACTCATCCAGAACCAGGAAGCATTGTTCCAGGAACGGCAGCCGGTGCTCCAGGAGTTCTTCGCGGTCCGCAACATCACGGACCAGCAGTGGTCGGTTTTCGGGTATTTCATCGCCGCCGAGGAAACGCCGGTTTCGCGGACGTCGCCGCCCATCGGGACCCTGTATCGATACGAGGATCGCGGGGATGCCCAGCGGATCCCGGGCGAAACAACGGTGACGAACACGCCAGTGCGCTTCCTGGTCCGCGGGCGTTCTGCGGCTCCGAACCTGTTCCTCCACCTGCTGGAGCGGCCGTTCGCCGGATCCACGGCCACGCTCATGCCGTACCGAACCAATGCGGCCCGGGTTCTGGACGGTGTCCTCAATTTCCGGGTCACGCCGTATGACGCGTTGGGTCGGCCCTACAACGTGGCCTACCCGACCAATGAACTTCCGGTGCGGCCGTCCACGGTTCCCGCTTCCGTGCCAGCCGTTGCGCCGTTGGCCCCGGTGCTCCTGAACCACTTGCTGGATGGCCTGCTGACCGAAACGACCTTCTCCGGCACGGCGATGCCGGCCTCGGTGGAGATCGAGGTGGATGCCCTGGAGCCGCGGCTCCTGGAGCAATACCGGTCGCTTCCTGACAACCCGGGCATCCGGAACAAATTTCTCACCAACAACCTGGCGCGCATCCAGAGCTTCCGGCAACGCGTTCCGCTGCGCCCCTACCTCCGATGAACCGAACACAACAACGCGGCATCGCGCTGATCATCACCCTGATCATGCTGTCGGTGGTGACAATCACCGCCGTGGCGTTCCTTGCCGTGACTCGGCAGGACCGTGCGTCCGTGGGTGCCGCGGCCGAGCAGTTGGACGCGCAGTACGCGGCCGAAACGGCCCTTCAGCGCGCCCAGGCGGAAATTGCCGGCCGAATCATCGGCTCCACCAACCGCGCCAGCTTTGACCTGTCCGTGTCGACCAACTGGACGACGGCGGTGCTGAACACCGCCCAGTTGCAGGCGATGGCCAATGGGGACCCGGACCTCCTGGCTCCCCTCGATACCTCGATCCTGACCAACGCCACGACATATTACCGGGCGGATGGGGCACCGGTGTTCTCGCTGAACAACAGTTCGGAGGTGCAGCTGTACCGGGCTTCGCTGATGAACCTGTACTTCGACCCGCGCCCGCCGGTCTTCGTGCAGACCAACCGCAGTCCCAATTTCAATCCGGACTTCCGGTTCTACCTCGACCTCAACCGCAATGGTCGCTTCGACACCAACGGGGTGCAGTTGACCTACGACCAGCGCGGCCGGTTGTTCGGAACGAACGACATGGTCGGCGATCCCCAATGGATCGGCGTGCGCGAACACAGCGACGCCATCCACAGCGGAACCAATCGGTTCCTGATGCGGTATGCGTACGTCATCCTTCCGGCGGGGAAGACCCTCGACATCAATTACGCACACAACGAGGTCAAGGGACGGCGGGCGGATGCCAGCGGCTTCCTGCGCAATCAGGGCGTTGGCGGATGGGAATTGAACATGGCCGGCTACCTGGCCGACCTGAACACGAACGTCTGGAAGCCCCTCGCTCCGACCTCGCTCTTTGCTTACCAGTACCGACCCGCGCTCGGCAGCTACTCGGTCGGTCTCGCCTTCACGGATGCGGATCGTTTGTACCGGTTCCGCCGTGGCCCAAACCTTGGCCTGAATCCGGGAAATTATTATGGTGGGACGACGCCCTTCGCGATCGATGCGTACGACACCAAGTCGGACGGTCCGATTCCTGTGACGCTGGCTGAGTTCAGGCGGCCACAGGACGTGTTCCTCGCCAGTTCCGGTGAAGACAACCTGACCACGCCGTGGACCGGTTCGGACAATTCGCGTCAGGTGCACGACATGACCCGGTTGATCGACGGGACGGTTGGCATCGATTTGCAGGAGCGCCTGATCGGGCGCCGGGATTTCTCGGGAGCCCTGCTTCGAAGCACCTACGACCAGAATACCTTTTACCGGATGCTCGGCAGCCTGGGAACGGACACGGGCGACGGCCGGTTTGAGTCGGGCACGAACGCTGCCGGACTGTTCTACCGCCGGGCAAAGCTGAATCTGAACTACGCGCCGGATGGCGACGTGAACCGGGATCTCGCGACCAGCGCGGATGTGACGCGGTTCCGGGATTGGGCCCCGCTTGAATGGTACACG
>JBIKWS010000065.1:0-10461 GCA_044356195.1 Cyanophyceae cyanobacterium | reverse complement strand
CGAATCCAACGAGAAGGACCGCCTCCACAATGGCCACGCCGATTTCAAGGTAGGTGGACATGTTGCTCTTCACGCCCGTGTAATCTGCCTTGGGGCTCGCTGCTTTCCGAAAACGGAACAGAGCCAGGAGATAGTACGCCAGCCAACCCACAAAAAGGATCAGCATCAGCAGGTGGACGTATCCAATGAAATCATCAATTCCAGGGGCATGCGCCGAGGCAGGAGCCGGCATCCCCAGTTTCTGTAGTATCTGCGTCATGGTTCGATTTGTGCCAGAGAGTGTTTAGTTGTGCTGGGGATCGTGCTGATCCCCCGGCAGGACGTCGCCGGTGCTTTGTGAGCGACGGACGATGAAGACGAAGAAACTGCCAAAAGCGGCCCAAAAAAGGGCAACAAAGCCGAGAAGAACGAAGATTCCTGCATTCATGCCCTTGGCCATCTCTGAGTCAGATTGACCAAAGCAGGTGGCGCATCCGAGGGCCTGATCGCCTCCAAGGACAACGAGGACCAACGCTGAGAGGGTCTTCAGTGACATCTTCATCGGATTAGAGATAGCTGATGTTCTTCAACTTCCGCAAAAAGTAGCGGCCATACACCAAGAGACCCGCGGCGGCAGCAACAGAGGCCATCGCCCAGTAGAGGTCCTTCGCGGAAGACAGCTCCCGATAATTGCCGAAAGACCACCCAGCGAATCCAAGGCAGAGCATCACCGAGGCAGCGATGAAGACCACGTGAAATGCCTTAAGGGACATACAGTGCCTTCATTTCGGTGTTCTTTGGAAAATCGTTGCTGCTCCAAATTGTCAGTGCTCCCAAGGCAAAGAAGAACACCACCGTGATCCCCAGCATGCTGTAGATCATCTTCTTCTCCGAAAGGAGGTGCATGAAATAGCCAGCCACCAGAAATGCCTTGATCGATGCGATGAACAAAGCAACAGCGATCGTCACCGCCATGCTCTCGAAGTGGACAAAATACATGCCCACCGTGATCAGCGTTCCTACCAGCAACGCAACGAAGACAAGGATGTAGGTCTTCACATGCGCCGCAATATCGTGGTGGTCATGGCCACCATCAGCGGAAGAACCGTGCCCGCCATGGGCTTGGGAATGTTCGCTCATTTGAGGAGGGGTCAGAGGAGATAGACGACGGGGAACAGAAAGATCCAGACGAGATCAACGAAGTGCCAGAAAAGGCCTGCCACTTCGATGCGATTCGCAAATTGCTCCGGGTTGCGCTTCCACATGGAAGCGCCAGGAAAGGCGAAGTATCCGAGGACCAATGCGCCTCCCAGAACATGAAGACCGTGAAGCGCGGTAATCACGAAATAGATACCGAAGAAGGTATGGTTGCGAAGGATGAACGCATCGAGTTTGGCGATGTCCTCCCGCTTGATCGTCTTCACCTCATGGGTGTGTGCAGCACCCTCGGCGTGCTTCTCGCCCGGCTTGGGCTTGGGCGGATCTGCGGTGAACTTGATCTCAGCCACCTGATCCTTCTCCAACCGTGCGAGGTTGTAGATGGAGCCGAAATCCCAGAAGCCCGCGTGCTTCCCATTCACTTCAATATGGCCGGTGTATGCCTCCCCTGACTTCAAACGCAGCTCGTAATGGGTGAATTTCTCGTTGTACTCATAGGACTTGATCCCAAGGAACCCAAACGCGCAGACGAGCGTCACCACCATGTACCGGCGAAACGCCTTGAAATTGTTCATCTTCAAGGCCGCCCAGGCCAGTACCACGGTGACGGACGAAGTAATGAGGACTGCTGTATTGAAGGTACCGATCGGGATGTTCAGCAATCCAGTAGGCCAAGCACCAGCCACCGTTGGCCATTGTCCCATCGGAGCCTGAACACGGAGCAGGATGTACGACGAAAAGAGCGCGCCGAACAACATGATCTCGGAGGCGAGGAACAACCAGATCCCGACCTTCGCGTTGTAAAGCCCGGTATCCGGACGGGGCTTGTATGTATATGGGATTTCCATGTGTGGGAGAATGGTGAGTCAGCGGATTTCAGGGCTTCTTGTCCTGAGGGAGGAAGTCGCTCTTGGAACCAGGCACGCTGTACTCGTAAGGACCACGATAAACGACGGGCTCACTGGCGAAATTGCCGTGCGGGGGAGGCGTAGGTGTTGCCCAATCCAGCGTGGTCGCCGACCACGGATTGTCCCCTTCCACCTTCTTCCCGTTGTAGATGCTCATGAAGAGATTGATGATGAAGGGGATTTGGGCGACTCCGAGGAGGATGCCGGCATGGGTGATGGAGATGTTTAATTTCAACGCAATATCATCTGCGCCGAAATAGGTCGTACCACCATCCGCCATACGGCGGGACATGCCCTTCATGCCCTGGATGAACATGGGTGCAAAGACAAGGTTCATTCCAATGAGGGAAAACCAGAAGTGAATCTTCCCCAACGTCTCATTCATGTATCGCCCGGTCATCTTCGGGAACCAGAAGTAGACACCCGCAAGAAGCGCAAAGATGGTTCCGGGAGCCACGACGTAGTGGAAGTGGCCAATCACGTAGTAGGAGTCATGCAGATAGATGTCTGACGCGTTGAAACCAAGTGGAAGTCCCGTCAGACCGCCAATGCCAAACATCGGCAGGAACGCCAAGGCGAACAACATCGGGGTGTTGAACCGGATCGATCCACCCCAGAGCGAAACAAACAGCGCCGTCAGGATCATGACCGACGGGATCGAAATCATCATGGTCGTGGTCTGGAAGAAGGTCGAAACCTTGGTACCCATTCCCGTCAGGTACATGTGGTGCGCCCAGACGATGAAGCTGAGGAACCCGATGCACATGGTTGCATAAACCATGGACTTGTAGCCCCAGAGTGGTTTGCGGGTGTTATTGGCAATGATCTCAGAGACGATTCCCATCGCCGGAAGGATGAGCACGTAGACCTCAGGATGTCCCAGGAACCAGAAAAGGTGCTGCCAAAGCAAGGGACTGCCGCCACCACTGACAGCCAATTGCTGCCCCGAGACCACAAGGCCGTTCGGCAGGAAGAAGGACGTGTGGAAGAGATTGTCAGCCAATTGCAGGACACCGGCGGCCTCGAGCGGAGGAAAGGCCAACAGGAGCAAGAAGCCCGTCACGAACTGCGCCCAGACGAAAAACGGGAGGCGCATCCAGCTCATGCCACGGGCACGCAATTGGATGATCGTCGTGATGAAATTTACCGCACCCAATAGAGACGAGGTGATCAGGATCACCATGCCAATGAGCCACATGGTCTGCCCGTTGAAGGGCTTCTCGAACTCGGCAACCGTGGCCAAAGGAGAGTAGGAGGTCCAACCAGACTTCGCCGATCCACCCGGAACGAAGAAAGAGGCGAGCATCAGCACCCCACCCCAGAAGTAGAGGTGATAGCTTGCCATGTTCAGCCGCGGGAAAGCCATGTCCGGCGCCCCGATCTGCAACGGCGTCACATAGTTCCCGAAAGCGCCGAATGCGAGCGGCACGATCGCAAGGAACACCATGATGGTCCCGTGCATGGCACCAAAGGAGTTGTAGAGGTCACCCGACATGATGCCTCCCTTGGCCGTATCCCCAAGGATTGCTTCCAGCAGGGGGCCGAAAACGGGAATCGGTTTACCGGGATACGCCAACTGGAAGCGCATGCACATGACCAGGATGAACCCGAACATGAGGAACGCGAGAGACGTGAGTCCGTACTGAATGCCGATCACCTTGTGATCAGTACTGAAGATGTACGACTGCCAGAAGCCAGGCTCGTGGTGATGATCCACGGCATGCTCGTGAGCAGCAGTGTGGGAGTGACTGGATGCGGTGCTCATGGAGTTGGATTGCTGAAAATCAGGAAAAACGAGGGCTTATGGTCGGTTCGGATTCGCGGACTCTACGGCATGGATGGCGGACAGCGCACCCATTTGGGTCTGGCCACCGGCGAGTCGGGGCCGGACGGTCACCTTATCGGCTACGAGAAATCCGAGAACCAATGGTAGATAGACAATGCTGGCAAGGAAGAGGCTGCGAGCCGATTCGCGGTGCAGGCGAAGTGCAAAACGGATGGCGAAAAAAAGGAAAGCCACACCCAGCAGTAAAGCTGCCCCCGCGTACCAGCGGCCAGCCAAACCAAGGGCGACCGGACTCAAGCTGAAGGCAAGCAGGGCCACCGTATGGCGGATGGCGGTGCTGCCGGTCCTCGTCCCACTCGGGTCAACGACAGGAAGCATTCGAAACCCTCCACGGGCATAGTCCTCACGATACATCCAAGCGATCGCCATGAAGTGAGGCATCTGCCAGAAGAAAAGCAGGGTGAAAAGCGCCCATCCACCCGAGCCAAGTTCACCGGTGGCGGCCGTCCAACCCATCAGCGGGGGGAGAGCCCCGGGAACCGCTCCGACGATGGTGTTGAGCGAAGTGATCTTTTTGAGCGGCGTGTAGATGAACACGTAACTGGCCAAGGTCGCCATTCCCAGAAGCCCGGTCAGGGGATTCACGAAGAACGTCAATTGCAGCATACCAGTGATCGACAAAGCCGCACCCAGGGACAGGGCGACCAGCGGATCAATCTGGCCGCTGGGGATGGGCCTGCCAGAAGTGCGCTGCATGAGCGCATCTGCGTCACGTTCCCAATACTGGTTCAGGGCTGCCGCCCCCGCCGCGAGGACACCGGTTCCAATCAAGGTGTGCCAGAAAACCACTCCCCAGTGGCCATCCTGCGCGCCGAAATGGTAACCGACCGCTGTGGTGACAAGGACGAGCGACGTCAACCGCGCCTTGAACAGTGCTGCAAGCACAGACGGCCACGAACGAGTCGCCGATCGGCTGATGCCACCGGCGGCAGGATTTGTGGATATCTTCGTCGGCATGGAAATTAGGCGGTAGGCCCGGTCACGGAAACGGCGGCACTTTGTAGAAAGGTCCCGGCTTGCGGGCAAGACCTGAGTCTCAACATGCCTTGTTGTTCGAGCACTGACCTCGAAAATGTGGCCAAAACCCCGAAGGACAAGGTGATCGCTCCCAAGGCCACATGGGCGGTGGCCACATCGGCAGCCTTGTTGGTCCAGATGGTGGCTGCCCCCAGGCAAAACTGGGCAAGGAAGAGTCCAGCCCAACCTCGGAAGACCAACTTCCACCCGGACGATTCAGAGCGCGCCCGGAATGCGAGAAGCAATGCCAGGCTGACGAGGGCCAATGCAACGCCCCTGTGAACCATCTGGAGGTGGACCTGAAACGCAGTGACGACTCCCCCGTCGATCACGTCGATCCTGCGCTGGTTCACCGACTCGAGAAAGGCAGCATCCGTGGGGGGATAGAGGTGTCCGTACGCGAGCGGAAAGTCGGGAATGGCCAACCCCGCGTGCTGGTGCCGCATGGATGCAGCGACCATCAGTTGCAGGAGAGTCATACACGTCAACGCAGCTGCCCACAGTGCTTTCCGATCTCCGGTCCAGACAGCGGATCCAAGGACGTTCGGAGACCAGGAAGGCCGGGTGACCCACGCGATCACGCCAACGAGACAGAGGAACAACTGGGCGGTGGTGGCGTGAAGGACACCGAAGAAAATAGACCCCGGAAGACCCAGGACATCGTAACTGTTCAACTGCACCCGCAAGCCCCCGAGCACACCCTGACCAACCACCAGCGTGGCAGCAATGCCACCGAGCCACTTGATCCAGTTCCTCGATTCAGAAATCCAGATCCAAACAGCCAGGATGAGTGTCAACATCCCAAGCACGCTGGCCACGAGACGGTGGACGTGCTCATGAAAGATTCCCCCCTCCCACAAACGGATGGGGAAGAAGAACATGTTGTAGCCGTAGGTCGTCGGCCAGTCAGGCACGGACATACCAACGCCCTTCGAGGTCACCAGACCTCCGATGGAGATGACCGCAAGCGCCCAGAGCCACGTGAAGACAGCGAAGAAGTGCAGCCAACGTGACCGTGCAGTATGGGTTGTCCCGAAGCTCATTTGTGAACCACCTGCGTCGAACCGCCCGATAGGAGGGGAAAAATCAACACGCCAAAAAGGACGCCGCCGCGGGATGGCCCGCGGCGGCTAGAAGGGACCTTACGGTCCCGGGATCATTTGACTTCGAGAACGGCCTTCACCTCGGCCCCGGAGTCCTTGACTTCGACTTCCTGGGTAATCTCACCCGCCTTCAGATGCTTGAACGCGAGGGTGTACTTGCCGGCAGGAAGCCCCTTCAGGGAGAACTTCCCGTCCTTGTCCGTCACAGCGAAGTAGGGATTCGAAACGACCCCGATGTAACCAAACATCCAAGGATGGACGTTGCATTGGAGCTTCACGAAGACCTCCTGATTCGCGAACACCTTGTCTACGGGCTTCGCTGCGTTTCCCTGGGCGAAGTTGAAAGTCGGGTTGCCCGCCTCGGACTTCATGAAGTTGACGTTGTGGAGGAACGGATCGCTGTTCCGGATCTCCACCGCCTGTCCCGCTTGCGCGCCGATCACGTAGGGCTCGTACAAGCAGGCGACCTGATCAATGACCGCCTTGGTCGCAGGAGCGTCGAACTTCTTTCCGTCCAACCCGCCCTTGACGTACACGAACACGTTCCCGAGGCCGCTGGCGGCACCGACAACATAGTGCCGCGTGTTCACGGGCCCTTTCGCAGCCTTGCCGCAGTTCGGGTCGGCCGTCAGCGGCGCGATCGCCTTCTCGGGCGGAGGCGTTCCCTTGAGGGTGACAGTGCCTGTGACATCGCCCGCGAGGACGCTAGCCGACCCGGCAATCACGGCGGCGAGGTGGATGATATTCTTCATGGCTTCTCGATTTGATTTCCCTGTGAAAATCCACGGCACGCTAATGACGGCCCATTCAGGCGGCAAGTGTTTCGTGAAAAATTTCACAAGCTTGTTTTGCAGACGGGAGCCGCATGGCTCGAATTCATCGGGAAGCACTGAGTTCTCGCAACAAACGCCCCATTTCGAGCGCTGTTCCCGCGGCTTCCACGCCACGGTTCGTCTCTGCGGACAGGCAGCGTGCACGCGCTTGCTCCTCGGACCGGATCGTCAGCACTTCGTGGATGCAGGGAACCCCGGTCTTCATCTGCAGGTCCATGAGGGCATTCGTCACGGCTCCGCCGATCTGCTGGGCGTGATCGGTCTCCCCCTGCCAGATCACTCCCAGGCAGATCACAGCATCAGGCTTGAGAGCGGCCACTCCGACGAGGCTGGCAGCCGCCACTGGAATCTCAAAAGCCCCGGGAACACGGACGACCTCGATGGAAGCACCGGCCGTCCGGAGGTAGGCGACGGCCGCATCGACCATTCCGTTGACGTAAATCTCGTTATACTTGGCGGCAACGATGGCTATCCGAAGTCCTGTTCCCCCGCTGGGGGTAGTGGTGTGGATTTGAAGCATGAATTCCTCCTAAAGTGTGTGCCCCATGCGTTCGCGCTTCGTCTTCAGGTATTTTTCGTTGTGGGGATTGGATCGGATCCGTATTGGCAACTGTTCCAGAATCTCAAGCCCATACCCCTGAAGACCAACGACTTTCTTGGGATTGTTCGTAAGCAGCCGGATGGATTTCAATCCGAGGTCCACCAGCATCTGGGCGCCTATCCCGTAATCCCGCAGATCCATCCCAAAACCAAGTTTCAGATTTGCATCGACCGTATCCAGGCCCTGTTCCTGAAGTTTGTAGGCCTTGATCTTGGGGCCCAACCCGATCCCGCGACCCTCGTGGCGCATGTACAGGATCACGCCGCAGCCTTCCTTTGCAATCCGCTCCATTGCCGCGTGGAGTTGGGGCCCGCAGTCGCACCGACGGGATCCAAACACGTCCCCGGTCAAACATTCGCTGTGCACCCGGACCAGCACGCCATCAACCCCCCGAGGTTCACCGCGCACCAGAGCAAGATGGTTCTGCCCGTCCGACTTGGAATCGTAGAGATGGAGTTTGAAATCCCCGTAGTCGGTGGGCATCTGGATGGTCTCGACCCGTTCGACCAATTTCTCACGTGTCCGGCGGAACTGGATCAGGTCCGCAATGGTGCACAACTTGAGCCGGTGTTTCTTTGCGAATCGGCGGAGCTCGGGCAACCGGGCCATGGTGCCATCATCGTTCATGATCTCGCAGATGACGCCCACTGGGCGAAAGCCGGCCAACCGGGCCAGGTCAACGGCCGCTTCCGTATGCCCCGCTCTTCGCAGGACCCCGCCTGGCTTTGCACGCAGCGGGAAGACATGACCGGGTTTGCGTAGATCTGCCGGGGTGCTGGTTGGGCCGCAAAGCACCTGGATGGTCTTGGCGCGATCGGCTGCGCTGATGCCTGTGCTGACGCCGGCAGCCGCATCCACGCTCACCTGGAAGTCCGTTTTGAACGAGTCCTGGTTCCGCGAAACCATTTCCTCGATGCCCAACTGCTGGAGCCTTTCCCCTGTGGTTGGAACACAGATCAATCCGCGGCCGAAGCGGGCCATGAAATTGACGGCGGCGGGGGTCGCCTTCTCACCGACCATCACCAGATCGCCCTCGTTTTCGCGATCCGCATCATCCACGACGATCACCATTCGCCCCTTTCGCAGGTCTTTCAGGACGGATTCGATGCTGTCGAACGGCGCGGATCGCATGGGCTGAGGATAGGAACTACCCTTTCGCACGCCAAACCATTCCCTGAACTGACTGCCGAAAGCGGGCGTTGAAGATCAAACACGTCCAATCGATGAGGATTGGCCAGCACGGTTGCACGCATCCGCAAAGTTCTGATAGGCTTCCTGAGAAGGCCTTGGGCGGCACCAATCCAAGGCCTGATTGAAGAATTCCATGGCCGTCTACACCGCCAGCAATCGACATCGAAGGGCCCGCGTCAGCGCAGGGCTCCTGATGTACCGTATTGCCGATGGCCAGATCGAGGTGTTCATCGCCCACCCCGGTGGTCCGTGGTTTCCGAACCGCGACCATGACGTCTGGACGATTCCGAAGGGAGAATTGGAACAGGGCGAGGATCTCCTGGCGGCAGCGGTCCGCGAGTTCGAGGAGGAGGTAGGCATCAAGCCCCACGGTCCCTACGCCGAACTTGGGTCCATCCGGCAGAAGGGTGGCAAGACGGTGCATGCGTGGGCGTTCGCCGGGGATCACGACGAATCCCAACCCATCCGCAGCAACCGGGTCCAGATCGAGTGGCCGCCAGGCTCCGGGGTCTGGGCGGATTGGCCGGAGATTGACCGCGCCGGCTTCTTTTCCATTCCAGCAGCCAGGGAACGCCTGAAGATCTCACAGCATCCGCTGCTGGATCGGTTGGTGCAATCGCTGGCCGGCACCCTGGGCCCACATTCCTGAGTGGGATCGCCGGCCTTCGGTGGCTGCGCCGGCCGCGGACCCGCACCGCAGAATCAATCCCGATTCCAGAAATCGATGACGAAGACGTCCGCCAACACCGGCTTCACCAATTTCCCAAACTCAACATGGTCAGGGTGTACAAGGTAAGCGTCCCGATCCTTTTCGGTGTTGAACGTCAGGATAAACCCGTGGGTGCACCCCTTGTTCAGCCCTTCGGGACTGTTGTTGATACCCCATTCGAATGCCTGGATCTGCGGGATCTTGCTCTTCAATCCGGCGAAGGCATCCTCCACGCGCTGGATTTCCTGACTGGAAGTAGTCTCCTTGAACTTGAACCCAACCACATGACGCAGCTTTCCCTTGCCCTTCTTTGGAGAGGATCCAATCACCGACATGCACACGAAAAGCGCCGTGCACAGGGCGCCCATCACAATCGCCATCTTCATGGGCGCTGATCGTGACCGATCCCCTCGCCGGAATGCCAGTTAAGACATCGCGCTGAGGCCATCCATACGATAAGACATGGCCGAAACATGCGCTTTCCTGCCTTGTACCGATTCCAAATCCCGAATCTCCTCACCGACTCGTGAGTGCGCAGACCCCGAAAATCGAGATGCCGTACATGCCGAACGCCACCCTGCGGGTGACGGTGGCCCTGGTACTTCTGCTCGTTCTGTTCATCGTTGCGTGCTTCACAGTGCCGCCCATTTACCGGCAGCTGAAGGTCGATCGGGCCCGGAAGGCCGCCGCCGAGGCTGAACTCGCGATGGGAAAAGGCGATTGGAGCCGCGCAGGCAATCGGATCAAGCTCAGCCTCTCCCTGGCTCCAACCGAACCCGCAGTCCTCCGGACGGTCGGTCGTTTCTGCACCCAACTGGGAAGCCCCGTGGGGCTCCAGTACTGGCAGTTGCTGGTGGAATCGGGTCAGGCGACACGCGCAGACCGCATTGATTTTGTCAGGAACCTGCTCCAGGTCGATCAGCCCGAACCTGCCCGAAAGATCCTTGTCGAGCTGCTCAAGGAGAACATCCGCGATTTCGAGTGCCTGGACCTGAGCCTCCGTGCGCTTCTTCTGGAGCAGCGCACGAAGGATGCGCTCATCGCCGCAGAGGCCATGGTGGAATACTTCCCGTCCAACGACCAAGGCCACTTCGAACTAGGACGCACACTGTTGGC
>JBIKWS010000691.1:0-2950 GCA_044356195.1 Cyanophyceae cyanobacterium | reverse complement strand
GCCAAGCCCACCAACAGGCCTGCCAGAATGGCGATCACCGAGATCACGACCAGCAGCTCAATCAGCGTGAAGCCCGCTTGGGCGGTCTGCTTCACCATGTTTTTCGGCGCTTTCATGCAGGCGGAAAGGGGACTTGGTACACGCTTCAACTCAACGGTCACGCATTTCTTTCTCCATGCGCTCACTGAGCCACTGTTTGATCATGCTCTGATAGTTGAGGTATCTGGACCGAGCCATTCGCTTGATTCGTGCCAACATCCTCGGGTCCATCCGCAAAGTAATCGTTACGGACTCCGAACCCTCCGACATCGCCGTCGCCGCTCCCTCCATCAGGCGCAGGTCCACCTGGTGCTCCAGCCAGTACGCTGCCTCCACCTGTTCGCCGTCGAACAGCGGCACATCCTCCCACGAGGTGATGGATTCCAGCGCCATGATCAAAGCTCCACGCGGACAAGTTCATGCCGACAACGCCTGATTGAGCCGCCGTTGGTAGAAGTACTCTTCCAACTCGGTGAAGGGTCGCGAAAGGATCACGCGGATCATCTTCCCGTTCGTCCGGTACACGCTGAACAACCCCACTCCCCCGGCAGACCGCCCAAGGTTGAAGTATCTCGACTGTACCGAGAACCGCGTTGAATCCGGCAGCAACCGCACCGCAAACGGATCCTCAAACGACTCCTCGATCTCCGTTACCGTCAAAGACCCGGCGACTTCAAACGGCGGATTGTTCCAATCAAACTCCATCGATCCTCTCCGCCGTCATGGCATCGCCCATTCATTGTCCGTACATTGTATTTACAGGAAGTCAGACCGACGGGTCAAGGAACCGTCACGGTCTTTTTCGTCGAGTTCCCAGATCCCAGATTCCAGTTCCCAGATTCTGGAGACTGGCAACTGGTCACCGGGACTCCTTCCACAGCCTCCTTACGTCGTCTGCTACGACCGTAGTCGACGAGGTCACGAGGCGGGCCCGGCAGGAGGTTTCCAGATCCCAGATCCCAAGTTCCAGATCTGGAGACTGGCAACTGGTCACTGGCAACTCCCCTACGCGTGCACCTTCGTCCACGCCGCATTGGCCTTCGACGAAGCTACGACCGCCTCGATGAACGCCATCCCCCGCACGCCGTCCTCGATCCGCGGGTAATCCAACGCCGGATCATCCGCCGCCAACGTCCGGTTCTCGTTCCGGGCGCGGATGTGGTTGGCGAAGTTCTTGTACACGTTCGCGAAGGCTTCCAGGTACCCCTCCGGATGCGCCGGCGGCGTACGCCCTGCGGCCTTGGCCGCGGCGCTGAGGTAGCCATTGGCCGTACGATACACCTGCATCGGCTGATCGATCCACTTCACCAACAAGGTGTTTGGCTCCTTCTGATGCCACTCGATCCCACCCACCTCGCCGTACACCCGGATGTTCAGGTTGTTCTCCTCGCCCACGCTGATCTGCGAGCTGTGGAGAACCCCCTTGGCACCGCCTTCGAAGCGCAACAGCACATTGCCGTCGTCATCCAGCGCCCGCCCATCCACGAAGGCCGTCAGGTCCGCCGCCAGTTCCGAGATCTTCAGCCCGGTGATGTACTCGGCGAGGTTCTCGGCATGCGTTCCGATGTCCCCGATGCAACCCGCCGCGCCGGACTTGGTCGGATCGGTCCGCCAACCGGCCTGCTTCTGCCCGGACGCTTCCAACCGGGTTGCCAGCCAGCCCTGCGGATATTCGACCACCACCTTGCGGATCTTGCCCAGCTTGCCGCTGGCCACCAGGTGCCGGGCCTCCTTCACCAGGGGGTATCCGGTGTAGTTGTGCGTCAACCCGTAGAGCAGGCCGCTCTTCTTCACCAACGCCGCCAGTTCCTGCGCCTCGGCCAGGTTGAACGTCGCCGGCTTGTCGCTCAGCACATGGAACCCGCTTTCCAAGGCCAGCTTCGCCGGCGGGAAATGCACGTGGTTCGGCGTCACGATCGCCATGAAGTCCATCCGCTGGTCCGCCGGAAGCTGGGCTTCCGATGCGATCATCTCCTGAAAGCTTCCGTAACAGCGGTTCGCCGGCAGGAACAGGTCCGCCCCGCTCGCCTTCGAACGTTCCGGATCCGAGGAGAACGCTCCGCAGACCAACTCGATCTGCTGGTCCATTGCGGCGGCAATCCGATGGACGGCTCCAATGAAGGCGCCCCGACCACCACCCACCATTCCGTATCGAATCTTCCGGCTCATAGGCAAAACAAGGGATCTGACGTTGCGATTTCGCGGTGTCGCGACGTTATAGGGAACCCGACCCCACCGGGTCAACGATCCGGGCGCAGACATGTTCTCCAGGCCGCGTGCCTCCCACCCGGCGGATCCCCCCATTGCATCACCCCACACCAACACCTCGCCCCCCGGTTCCCGATTCCGCCGTTTCAAACCAACGCTCGCGCACCGCCCCCTCCGCCCCCCATTCTCCCATCCATCGTCATGTTCCGCGTCCTCCGCCTTGGCCTGATCGCAGGAATCCTCGGCCTTGGGTCCCTTCCCTGGACCCGGGCCGCCGATGTCCGCTTCTCCCGAGATGTCCTGCCGATCCTCTCCGACCATTGCTTCGCGTGCCATGGGCCGGACGCCGCTGGCCGCAAGGGAGGCCTCCGGCTCGACACCGAAGACGGTGCCCGGCGCGGCGGGAAGGACGAAGGCCCGGCCATCCTCCCGGGAAAGCCCGACGCCAGCCCGCTGTTGCGCCGTATCCGTCATTCGGACCCGGACGAGATCATGCCGCCGCCGTCCGCGCACAAGCCGATGACTCCGGTCCAGATCGAAACCCTCGAAACCTGGATCCGCGACGGCGCCGCCTGGGGACGCCACTGGGCGTACGAACCCATCCAGCGTCCCGCGCCGCCGCGCAGCCGGAATCCCGGATGGTCGCGCAACCCCATCGACACCTTCGTCCATGCGCGTCTGGACGCCGCCCAGCGCACGCCCT
>JBIKWS010000690.1:0-2953 GCA_044356195.1 Cyanophyceae cyanobacterium | reverse complement strand
TGTTGCGGGATGAAGCCGTCAGCCAGGCTGGGCGCGGGCACACGGATTCCGCCACCACGGCCCTCCTTGCCGGATTTCGCCTGGCTCGTTCGCTCGATAACGAGCCACTCCTGACGTCCAAGCTCGTGCAGATCGGGAGTCTGGGGTTGGCATTGGATGGGCTGCAGGAGTCGATCCACCAGAGAGGCTTCACCGATGCCGAACTGCTCCGGCTGCAAACGGCCCTCCGGGACGCCGAACCGGGCGTTGGCTTCCGGAGGGCGATGCTGGGCGAGCGCGCCAGCCTTGTGGCCGCCTTCAAGTCCTCGGACGAGAGCCTCGCCGAGGCGATGGCCGCGAGCGAAGGCGGTTCAGGAGTGCCGACTCTGATGCTCCGCAACTACCGTTCGGCCGGCCATCTCGATGGCGACTTCGAGTTCGCCCTGACGTTCATGTCGAATCTCGTCGCGGTGGTGTCCTTGCCTTATCCGGAGGCGCTTGATGCAGCGGGTGGGCTGAAGATTCCGGACCAACAAACCGTGCTGGATGGGCGGCTCGTTGTCTCGGCGCTCCTGCTTCCGCAGCCCGCGCGGTTTCTGAACAAGGGGGCCGAGGCGGTTGCCCGCATCCGCCTTGCGCGGGCGGTGCTGGCTGTGGAGCGATACCGGCTGAAACACGGTGGCACGCTGCCGGCCTCGCTGGCGGAGGCATCTGCTGAGTTCGCTGATGGCATTCCCCTGGACCCGTTCGATGGGCAGCCGGTGCGCTACAGGCAACGACCCGCCGGCGGATACGTGGTCTGGTCCGTGGGATCGGATCGCAAGGACGACGGGGGCCCCATCAGCGGGGTGGAGGACAGGGCACCCCGTGATGTGGGGGTCACCATCGGGCGGTGATCACGGTGCGGATTCCACGGAGACGGTGAGGTTGGTGCCGATGGTGGCCCGGATCCGGGATCCGCCGGAGGCTTCGAAGTAGCCGTCGGCACTGGATTGGACGTGTTGGTTTCCGGCATCGAAGCCGAGGCTGACACCCGATTCCCCGGAAGGGCGGACGCGGAAGGTGTGTTCCGCACCGGACGCGAGGCGGTCGAGACGTTCGGTGAACCCGGTTCCTGAGACCACGAGGTTACTCACGGTCTGAGGGGACTGGTTCCGCACGGTGATCCTCGGCGAGCGGGAACATCCGGTGAAGGAGAGGCACGTGAGACCGGCGATGAGGAACCATCCATGACGCATGTCGTGGAGTGGAGCCGAAGGCGGAGATGGGAGCACTCCGAAAGAGGGGGAGTGCTTGGCTCGGCCTACATTTTGGGAGGGCGGGTGAAGCGGACGAGGGCGGTGAGGGAGAGGGCGAGGGCGGCGAAGCTGGCGAAGCGGCCGACGTGGTTGGGGGCGTTGGCGGAGCGGGCGGCGAGGCGGAGGTTGAGGTCGGTCCAGGTCTCGACCTGGACGGAGCGCTTGAAGGTGAGCATGCGGCCTTGCTGGGGGATGGAGGCGCGGATGGCCGTGGGGGAGGGCAGGGCGGCGTCCTGTTGTTCGATGATGCGCTCGGCGAGCTTCTCGAGGGTGGCGTTGTCGGCGGCACCGTTCAGGGCGAAGAGTTCCTTGGCTTCCTGCTGCGTGTAGTTGGCCTCGGAGCGGTTGCGCAGTTGTCGGAGGTTTCCGGCGGCTGGGGCGGATTCGCCGGCGACGGCGGCCTGGCGGACGTTGAGGCCGACGAGGGCCTGCTGGACCTTGAGGTTGTGGAGTTGGACGCGGGCGTCCTCGTTGAAGGCGTTGTCGTGCGTGCTCAGGCCAAAGGCGTTCTGGAAGGCGCGTCGGGCCTTCTGGGGATCGCCTTCGACGAGGAGGCGGTTGCCGATCTGGAGCATTTCCTCGGCGGCCTTGGTCTTGGCGTCGTTCTGGACCTGTTCGCCCTGGAGATAGGACTGGACGTCGACGGTGGCGGTGCTGCCGGTATCGGTGGACTGGAGCTGGAGGGAGCCGGACCAGTCTTCGAGGGTCCACTTGGAGTTCAGGTAGACCTGCCAGGTGATGTCCTCGAGCGGGAGATCGAACTTCGGTCCGTTGAGGGCGAGGTCGAGCTTGCGCGAGGCGGCGTCGCCGATCCGGGACGAGTAGAAGAACTCCACGGTGGTGGGTTTGTCCGGGCGGGACTGCTGTTCGAGGGGGATGAGGATCCGGTCCTGTTCGCGCCAGGGATAGACGCCGTTCTGGTTGACGAAGGCGAACCAGAATCGGGCGTCGGCGGGCAGGGTGAGTTGGAGGAGACGCTTGTCGCCGGGAACGATCTCGATGCGGGCCTGGGTGAGCATGACGCCTTCGTCGGAGATGACGGAGGTGAGGGTCACCTGATGGACGCGGGCGGGCAGCAGACGGGCGGCCTCGTGACGGACGAGCCCGAGCGGGAGCGAGAAGTTCGGTTCGACGAGGCGGTAGGTGAGGTTGGCGGTGGCGGTGTCGAGATCCTGGAGGAGCGTGCGCGGGATCGACTGCCACTCGGCGGGTTGGAGGGCGGAGGGCAGGGTGGTGGTGGAGAGCTGGAGGCGTCCGGCGGATTGCAGGGTGACGAAACCGCGCTGGAGACGGGCGTCGGTGGCGAGGACGCCCTGGATGACCGTGTTGGTGGCGGCTTCCGCGAGGGGCGTCTGCCAGGTGGCCTGGAGGTGGTACTTGCCGATGGCGCGGCGGTGGAGTTTCACCTCCCAGAGCTGGAGTCCGTTGGTGATCGAGTTGGGCTGGGCGACGAAGTCGGCGACCTGGTCGCCGCGGAGGCGGAGGCCGGTGGCGTTGGTGGGAACGCGGACGAAGAGCGACTTCAGGCCGGTGTTCTCGATCTGGTACTGGAGGTTGGCGGTGACCTTGAGCTGGGCCTCGGTGACCTGGACGTGCTGGAGGCTGGTGACCTGGACCCAGGCGTCGACCTGTTCGAGTTCGAGGGCGAGGTTCCAGTTCGGCTGGAGGAGTCGGAA
>JBIKWS010000689.1:0-2955 GCA_044356195.1 Cyanophyceae cyanobacterium | reverse complement strand
CGCAACCAAACGACCTGTGGCTCATCAAATTCCTCTGCCAGGCGGATGCGGAACTCCTCGACTGGACCATGCACCATCTGGATCCCCAATGGATCCAGCATCCGATCACGCGAAAGATCCTCCAGGCCCGGATCCAGCAGGCGGGCGGCGATCTGGCAATGACCGCGCTGCTGAACGAGCTGGGTGACGACGCCTTCTCCCGGCAGCTCGTGACCGAGGCCGCCTCCGAACAGCGGGTCATCGCCAATCTCCCGACACAGTTGGCGGACCTCACCCGTCGCCTCCGCGACCAGTGGATCGAACGTCAGATCGTCCTGCTCTCCAGCCGCCTGTCGGATCCATCCCTCGACCACGAGACACACATCAACACCCTGCGGGAGCAGCAACAACTCCGGGCCCTCAAGCGCCAGCCTTTGGAGCCGCTTGCGGATGCTTAAGGGGTGCATCCGGACACTGCCCCACATGGAACGGAGTGGCAACGTCCTCGTCGCCGTTCCTGAAGCCGTGGCGCTAGGTGCAGGGCACCGGTAGAAAGTAGCCCAGCGCGTGAGCGCTGGGTTCCGTGCTTCATGATCCCCCTGCCGGGGTGCGGAATCCATCAAAACGCCCCTTTCCCCGGGTGCGTGCTTCGCACGACCCGGGGCTATCCGCTGCCATCCCTCCGGGATGCCCTGACGCCGGAGGCGTGGGTTCACCAACGCGTTGGAATCTGCCATTCAACGAACTGGTCTCCGGCGGGAGGCCTCTGGCAGCTTGCTGCCACCGTGAAGCTGCCAACGTTGCTCGCCGTGATGGCCCTGCTCGCCATCCAATGCATCGCCCAGGATCCGGATGCCATGCTGCCCCTCTGGCCCGGCAACCCTCCCGGCGAAACCCGCGCTCGCGGCGCGGAACACAAGGTCGAAGGTCGCCCCCGACCCTTCTACCAACTCACGGACATCACCACGCCGTCGTTGGTCGTTTTCCACGCCCCGGCCGCAACCCGCAACGGCACCGGCATCCTCATCTGCCCTGGCGGTGGCATGCAGCGCCTCGCCTACGAACATGAGGGACTCGAGGTCGCCCGCTGGCTCAACTCAGTCGGCATCACCGCCGCCGTCCTCAAGTATCGCGTCCCCTCCCCGTCCGTGACCGCCGCCATGGACGCCCAGCGTGCCCTTGGCCTCATGCGTTCCCACGCCGCCGAATGGCATCTCGACTCCATCGGCACCGTCGGATTCTCCGCCGGCGGCGAAGTCGGTCTGTGGCTGGTGACCCACGCCGACCAACGGCTCTACCCCTCGGTCGATGCCGCCGACCAATTGTCCGCACGGCCCGATTTCGCCGGCCTGATCTATTCCGGCGGCCTCCTGCAACGCGACGGTTCCGTACGCGAACCGTTCGCCTCGCGGCTCAAGCCCGGTCTCCCACCCCTCTTCCTCGCCCACGCCTCCGATGACACATCCCAGGAATCCCTCGCGCTGGCGCTCGCCCTGAAACGCGCCGGCATCACCGCCGAGGTCCACATCTACCGGGAAGGCGGTCATGGTTTCGGTGCCCGGGCGACCGGCATTCCCACTTCCGGATGGAAGGCACGCTTCACCGACTGGCTCGGCAGCCTCGGTCAACTCGACGCCCCCGCCATCCGCGACCACGCCCGACGCACCGCCACCGCCCTGACCGCCGGCCAGGCCCCACCCCGATTCTCGGAAAGCCTCCCCACCGCCTCCCTCGCCGATGCCTACGCTGCCCAGCGCCGTCTGGTTCGAACCCTCGCCGTCAACGATCCGATCGCCGGGTTCAAGGGTGCCGGGGCTTCCGCCGCCGCCCAGAAATCCCTTGGCATCGACGGACCCCTCGCTTCCGCCGTCTTCCGGTCGGGACGCCTCGATGGTCGATCCCCACAGTCTGTCCCGCTTCGTCCCGGCCAACCGGTCGTCGTGGAGACCGAGATCGGTTACATCACCTCCGTCGATCTCTCCTACGAAATCCTCACGGACGAACAGGCCCGTGGTGCCGTCGAGTCCGTGCTCCCGCTCATCGAACTTCCCCGCAGCTTCCCCAACAGCGGCACCCCCAACGCCCGCGACATGCTCGCCTCGAACATCGGATCCGACCGCTACATCGTGGGCCCGTCGGTGAAGGCCGAACAATTCAACCCGGACGCCGTCGCCATCACCCTCCGCCGCGGCGGCCAGGTCCTCCACGAAACCACAGGTGCGAATGCCGCCGGCGGCCAGTGGCACAACCTGCGTCTGATCCTCAACTCCCTCACCCGCGCCGGTTACACCATCCCCGCTGGCAGCCTCATCCTCGGTGGCGCGCTCGGGAAGATCCACCCCGGCGAACCCGGCCGCTACCAGGCTACCTTCGAAGGCCTCGGCACGCTTGAGTTCGAAATCACCCCATCGCCCTGAAGGCGATGGGGAGTTGCCAGTTCCCAGTCACCAGTTTCCAGAACGGTGCGCGGTCTGTACGCCGGAGGCGTTGCAGCCGATAGCCCCGGGTCGTGCGAAGCACGCACCCGGGGAATGGCGGGTCGATTGTGGATCCGCACCCCGGCGGGGTGCGAAGGTCCGGCAGTCTGCAACCCCGGCCGGGGTAGTTGCCCCATCAGGCACGGTGGACCCGGGGTTGCTTCGCACCCCGGGCTATCTGCTTCAACGCCTCCGGCGTACCCAGGAGGCACCCCCTTGGATTTCCGATGTCAGCACGTGCAGTGACAACTTTCATACAGGACATGCATTCCGCGCCTGCCCTCGCCCCAACGGGGCGAACGGTGACCCCACGCACCCTGTTCCGTGTGCCCTTTCAGGGCACAGAAGACGGTGTGTGGCGTGGTCCCCCGGTGTTCCACCCCGCTTTCACCTGTCGCCCCTTCGGGGCTTGCAACTGGGGACTGGGAACTGCCTTTGTAGGCCGCGTGCCCTCACGCGGCGTGATCAAGGTTCGCCATGCCAACCCTCACGCCCCCAG
>JBIKWS010000064.1:0-10503 GCA_044356195.1 Cyanophyceae cyanobacterium | reverse complement strand
CGTCTTCAGGACCCCCGGTAGCCCCAGCGCCGCCGTGGCCTGGATCAGGTCCTCCTCCGAACGGATCGCCCGGAACGGTGTGACCGGGAATCCGCCTTCCCGCAGGAACGTCTTCTCCCGAAGCCGCTGCTGCGTGACGTGCAGCACGTGGCCGTCCGGCCGGACCCGTGTCACCTCGGCCGCCGCCAGCGACGTGGCCGAAGGGACGTTCTCGAACTCGAAGGTCACCACGTCGACGCCGCGCGCGAATTCCCGCACCTGATCCAGGTCCAGATACGACGCCACCACTTCGCGATCGGCGACCGCGCCGGCCGGGGAGTCGGCATCCGGGGAATACACGTGGACGCGGTAGCCCAGCGTGCGCGCCGCAATGGCCAGCATGCGGCCGAGCTGGCCGCTGCCGAGGATCCCGATGGTGGCACCGGGCAGGGTGGGGGAGGAATCCGCCATGGACGGCCGACGATGGCGGGCGGGAAGGGGGCGTTGGAAGATTGAAGTTTGAAGAACCGGGGGACTGCGACCTGGCCGGATTCGGACGCCGGTAGAAACCCGACCGAGCAGGATGCCGCAATGCCGGGATTTGCATCCGGACGTCGCATATGCGACGTCCGGACGCAAACGGGAGGGCAAAGGGGCGGTTTCAAGGGGGCATTTGCAATCGCGCGTCGCATATGCGACGCGCCATTGCAAAAAGGTTCACGGCGGCAGGAACTGGCAGCTGGCGACCCCTGCCAGATCTGGGGACTGGTTTCTGGGAACTCCTTCTGAAGGCCGGGTGAGGGCACCTGGCCTTCAGTCGGGACCGCGACGGGGGGACGCTTCGGGTCTTAGGTCGCCCGCAGGGGCAATACCTCGAGGAAGCGGCGGAGCCGGGAGAGGCCAGGGGTGTCCAGGTTGAACGCACCTTCCCGGGCACCGGGCCCCAGGCGCGGGTCTTCTGGATGGGCTGCCGAAAGGAAGGCCGCGATGCGGCCCTTGTCCGTTTCTCCGCCCTTCCAGCCAAGGCCCGTCATCTTCTGTTGGAAATCCAGCACCACACCCTTCATCGACCGATGGCGCTCGTCATCGGCGAAGCCATTCCAGAGAAGGGTTTCAATCGTGCCCGGAGAAGCCCCATCGGGCATGACAAAGAAGCCGATGCGGGGGCCATCCGGTTGCTCGTGCCATGAGGCTTCGGTCAGCTGGAGATCCGTCAGCGCATGCATCCGGTCGCGAACAGCCTGTGCGGTGGCGGCGGCATTTTCATCCGCGTCGAGCAGCAGGCCGATGGTCTTCTTCTCGGCGAGAACCTTCGGCGTGAGGAAGTCGGAGAGTAGACCGGGATTCAGCATCCGCTTCTTGCCGGTGAACTGGTGGATATACACGCCATTGTCCCGGTTCAGGTGTCGCAGGAAAGCCGAGAGGAAGTGCAGGTCGCTGTAACCCTCCACGAGGAAAACATGTTCGCAGTCCGCCAGCAGAGGCTTGTTCCCGCTCATCGATCAACGGAGTTCGATGTCGTTGTCGAGGGCTTCGGCCACCCGCTTTTCGTCCAGCACCCGTCCCACGACTTCACCCCGGACCCGCATGAGCTGGATGACGGCAAAGTCGCGGCTGTTTTCGGGGTCCTCATCGACGAACACCCGTGTCGCGGCCTCCAGGCATTCGCGGCTGTGGGTGGTGACGAACACCTGGATTCCCAGTCGGGAGGAAATCTCCGAGATGCCCCGCCACAGCTGCGGCAGCACACTGTAGTGGATGCCGTTCTCCAGCTCGTCAATCAGGCAGATGTTTGGCCGCTGACCCAGCAACTCGGACAACATCGAGACAATCCGGTAGACGCCCTGGCCCGCATGCGACAACGGCACACGCTGCTCGAGACCGACATCGACGGTGATCAGGGGGCCCGCGTTTCCGTAGTCGAGGCGTACACTGCGGATACGTGAGTCCATCTTGTTCAGAATGGCTTCCATGTCCTGTTCGGAACGCGGCGAGCGGACAGCGTCGGCGAAGGGCTGGACGAGTTTGTCAGGGGACGGAGTGCGAACCGAAACCGCTCGTACGGAGAGAGTGGAGAAGAATGGGACCCGCAGGGAAACCAACACTTTATCCACGAAGAATCCCGAACTCCTTACGTTCTCGGGCACATGACGGCCAGAGGGGATCTCACCCTTGAAAAAGACCATTCCATTGGTGCCGAGGGAGGTTTCCGCCGCGATTTCACCGTCGCTCGATCCGTCGCTGAGCAGCCATGAGTCCGGCTGGGGATAGGGTGAAAAAGCAACCTGACCTTCCTTGGTTTCCACGAATGCCCGCTGCCGGAAGGGCTCCGGCAGGTCGCGCAGGGAATCAGGCTTCACCACCGCCATGACGGCCTCGAGCAGTGACGTCTTCCCGGTGTTGTTCTGACCGACGATGAGGTTCACGGCACCGAGGCCGCGGAGTTCGACCTTCCGCAGTCCGCGGAAGTTCTCGATCGTCAGGTCGGTGATATGCTTCGCCTTTTTCGGCGCTGCGGAATCCGCCTGTTTGCTTTCTGGAACCGGGGCGGTCGACATGCCTCAACAGGTGCCCGAAGACCCGCTGCCGGGCGAGTTTTTAATGGGGAGTGGGGCGTTCGCGGCCGTCTTCGGCGTTGCCCGTAGGCACCAAACGCGGTTGCCTTGCGGCGTGATGCCCGAGCCCGTGAAGGCCCATTCCGAACTCCTCCAGAAGCTGCGCGACCGCATCAGGGACCGACAGGTGATCGTCGTCGTGGGCTCCGGGGTCTCCATCCAGGCCACCGGAAATGCCGAGGCCGCTTCGTGGAAGGGGTTGCTGACGTCGGGAATCCGGCGGTGTCGGCAACACGACGTGACCCTCGGCGACCGATGGGAAGGTCGTGCACTCGAGCAACTGGAGTCCCCGGATAGCGACGAGTTCTTAGGGGTCGCCACGCGGGTCGCGCGCAAACTAGGAAATCCTCCCGGTGTGCTGGCGGACTGGATCAAGGACACCGTTGGGGCTCTGAAGGCCACCCAACCCGCAGTGATCGAAGCGCTGCACGCGCTCCAGTGTCCGATCTGGACGACCAACTACGATGATCTGCTAAGTACCGCCGACCTTCCGCCCGTGACCTGGCTCGAGAAGAGCAAGGCCCACGAGGTACTCCGGCAAAGGCGTCCGGCGATCTTCCACCTCCACGGTCACTGGGATTCACCAGAGTCCATTGTCCTGGGGGAAGACGCCTACGCTCGGGTTCGGGACGAGGAGCATCCGAAATCCATGCTGAAAACCGCTGCCGCTGGGAAGGTGCTTCTCTTCGTGGGCTGCGGTGAGGGTTTGTCGGATCCACGCTTCGGTCCCTTTCGGGAATGGCTGGCAGCGTTCAACGCCCACAACCCGGATCCGCACTACCGGCTTTGCCGATCCGAGGAGCAGGCACAATTGCAGGCCGTCCACGAGCCGGGTGAACCCATCCAGTTGGTTCCCTACGGCACCCACAATGACCTTCCCCGGTTTCTTCGCGACCTGGCTCCCACACCGGCACCGGTGGAAGTTTCGGGCACAAAGGCCCGAAAGGTTCCGCCCGGACCCAAACCGCCAGCGGTGAGCCCTCCGACCAAGGCCATCGAGGAGTATCTTCGCCGTCTACAGGATCAGGTGGCGCGACTGTCCTTGGTGGGGTTCGGTCAGTCGCTGCGTATTGATCTACCCATTTCCGAGGCCTACGTGCCGCTGCGGTTGCTGGTGTCATGCACACTGAAGCACGAGGAAATCGGGCGCTTCGAGAAGGAGCGGATGTAGGACTTCCGGGGCGCGGAGGTGGACGTGCCGGTTTCCGAGGTCTTCCGGAAGGCGCGGGACATGGGTGAACGCGGCGTCCTGATCCTGGGGGATCCAGGAGCGGGGAAGACAACGGCGGTGCGACAACTCTGCTGGAGCGTCCTCAATGATCCGAACCCGGCCACGCGATTTGGACTGAGCCCGGGCGTCGTGCCGGTCCTGGTGAAGCTTCGGGATCTGGCACCCGACAAGACCGGCGACCTCTGGTCCTTCATCCATGCCAGCGTCCATTCAGAGAACGTGGACAAGGGCCTTGCGAATCCGGGACCGGATCTGAAGAAGCGCACCGGTGTCCTGTGGATCTTCGACGGGCTCGATGAGGTGGTGAATGAGACCGCCCGCGAGCGGGTGGCTGGTTGGATCGCGGACCTCCTGCGGGATCGTCCGGACGACCACGCCCTCGTGACCTGCCGGTTCAGCGGATATAAGGGACCCATCGATCTGGGGCCGCGTTTCTGCACCTTCCATGTCCAACCGTTGGATGACACCCAGGTGCGGATCTTCGTCGAATGCTGGCACAAGGCGGTGATGCAGCGATTGCACGGCAAGGGAACCAAGGCCGACGAAGTCGCACAGGAAAGCGTCACGGCATTGATGGGCCTTCTCGGACAGCAGGAATACCGGATCGGTCGGTTGCGGGAACTGCCCACCAATCCGCTCCTCCTTACGATCCTGTGCTTCGTGCATGACGGTGAGCGGAATCTCCCCGGCCGACGCGCAGACCTGTACGCCCGCTGTGTGCGGGTGCTGGTGGAGGATTGGCGGAAGGAGATGCGGGAGAAGCAGGGCGTGGCCCCGCGGGATCCCCAATCGGCGGAGGATGTGTTGGGTGCGGTGGCCTGGTGGCTGCATTCGGAGGACGAGCGGACATCGGACACGGTGCCGGCCCTCGGAAACGTCGCCGAACCGATGCTGGAAAGCCTCTCCTCATCGGCTGGGTTGGGAAGGGATGGAGCGAAGTTCATCACAGACATGCGGGACCAGAGCGGCATTGTGGTGATGCACGGTCCCGGGCGGTGCGGATTCCTGCACCTGACCTTTCAGGAGTATCTGGCCGCGGCCCATGCGACCCGCGAGGGGCTTGCAGAATCGCTGGCCAAGGAACTCGGTCGGCCGTGGTGGCGCGAGATGATCCTGCTGGCGCTGGCGCTGGGCTCCCGGGAATTCGCCACGAAGTTCTTCACCGCCGCCTCGCAGCAACCGCAGTCGGCCCTGCGCCATGTCGATTTCCTCAATCAGGTGTTGGACGAAGCCCGCCATCCGGTGGTGGAACCCTTCGTGAAGCAGTTGGAGGAGGCGGACCGATCGGATGCGGAGAAGCTGGCAATCCTGCGGGTGCTATCGGGACGAGCGACGGCCTCGGTGATCGAAGCGTGCCGGATGTTGATGCAGGCGGCATCGGCCGATCTGGTGCGGTTGGCGGAGGAAGTATTGATCAAGGCGGGCGAGGAGGTGCCGCGGTTCAAGGTGGTCCGCGGGATTGCGAGCCAGAAGGAACCGAAGTCCGGGGTAACGCTGGTCCTGATACGCGGCGGGGAGTTTCGGATGGGATCTGTGGAAATAGCCTCCGACGAGCAGCCGGTTCATCGCGTTCGCATCTCCCCGTTCCGTCTCGGGAGATACCCCGTCACCAACGAGGAGTACGGAAGGTTTCTGGCCGCAAATCCGAAGGTTTCCCCACCCAAGCACTGGACAAACAGTCAGTTCAATGATCCGCGGCAGCCCGTGGTGGGGGTTTCCTGGCAGGATGCAGCGGCGTTCTGTCGTTGGGCTGGAGGACGGCTGCCGACGGAGGCAGAATGGGAATACGCGTGCAGGGCCGGCACGACCACCGAGTACGCCTTTGGCGACACACTTTTGTCCGAGCACGCGAACTTCGGCGACAACATCGGACGCACCACGCCCGTGGGACAGTACCCAGCCAATGAGTGGGGGCTGCATGACATGCATGGCAATGTCTGGGAGTGGTGCGCGGATGGCATGAGATCGTATCGCGAACGCGAGGAAGTGGACCCGCGCGGTCCCGAAGCCGACGCTGTCGACCGCGTGGTGCGCGGCGGTTCCTGAGGCAGCGACGCCGAGTGGTGCCGCTCCGCGGTCCGCGGCGCGGGCGATCCCGGCTTCCGCGGGAACGACCTGGGTTTCCGGCTTGCCTCAGGTGAAGCCAGCCGGAGGCCCGAGTGAGCGGAGCGTCGGCCGGGAATCGGGCGACGCGAGGGACGAGCCCAAGCTGAGCTCCGGCCAACGCGGAGCGATCAATTTGATTTTGATGAGGGCCTATGGTGCGGGGAGATGCGAAGGACGTCCCCCGGGAGTTGGATGCGGGAAGGAGTCTGGACCTACATTGTGACCCAGAACACCCGGGATTTTCAGGGCGGCGACTTGCGGTTTCCACAGATCCGTATCGAGTCACCGGCAACGTACGTGAAACGATGGAGGAAGCATCATGGCGACGATGACGATTCGGATTCCTGACGCGAAGCATGAGCGATTGCGGCGGATGGCTGAGCTTCACGGCACCAGCCTGAACAAGCTGGCCAAGGAATGGGCCAACGTGGCGTTGGCCCAGCATGACGCCGAGGCCCGCTTTCGTGCCATGGCCGCGCGAGGCAATCCCAAGCGAGGACTCGAACTGCTCGGCAAGCTCGACCAAGCCTCTGCCGCAAAGCGCCCGTAAGGGGAAGGTGACCCATGGTTGCTTCGCACCCGGGCTACCGGCTTCAACGCCTCCGGCGAACAGACTACCGCATCGGGTAGCGCCCGACGGGTAAGACCACCCCGCCTACCAAACTGGGGACTGCGACCTGGCCGGATTCGGACGCCGCGAGAAGACCGGCCGCACAGCATGCCGCCATGCCGGGATTTGCATCCGGACGTCGCATATGCGACGTCCGGATGCAAACGGGATGGCAAAGGGGCGGTTTCAAGGGGGCATTTGCAATCGCGCGTCGCATATGCGACGTGCCATTGCAAATGGAGGCAAAACGAGGTTCACGGCGGCAGGAACTGGCACCTGGCAACTCCGCTGGGTGATCCAGGCCTTGGACGAAAGGCGTCACCGCAAGGCTCCGGCATCTGAAACCAGTGGTCGTTCCTTTGGGGACGCATTCTCCGGACATGCATCCTGCGCCCGCCCTCGCCGCAACGCGGCGCACGGCGACAGCCCGGGGTGGAGCGGAGCGGAACCCTGGGTCACCCCATCACATGACACCTCGCCCCAACGGGGCGAACGGTGACCACACCCACCCTGTTCCGTGTGCCCTTTCAGGGCACAAAGGACCTTGTGTGGCGTGGTCCCCGGGGTTCCACCCGTTTCACCGGTTGCCCCTTCGGGGCACGAGAGCGGTACTGGCTTCGAGCTTGAATCTGAAAACCTCGGACTCTTCCACAACCTCCTGAGGTCGCAGAAATCTGGGATCTGGCAACTGGCAACTGGGAACTCCCGTCTGGGAACTGGGAACTTGAATCCCGGGCCATGCTCGCAATCCTCAGGCGTGGACAAGGATCAGGTAGCGGCGGTGATGACGGAGATCGGGACCCTTCTGGAATTGAAGGGGGAGAACCCATTCAAGACGCGTGCCTATCACAATGCGGCGCGCACGCTGGAGGGGCTCAACGAACCGCTGGCCAAGCTCGTGGCCGAGAAACGCCTGGGGGAGTTGAAGGGCATCGGCGAGGCCTTGCAGGAGAAGATCACGACTTTGGTGACCACCGGCCGCCTTCCCTACCACGAGGAATTGAAGGCGTCGCTCCCACCCGGGTTGCTGGGGTTGCTCGAACTTCAGGGCGTCGGCCCCAAGAAGGTGAAGAAGATGTACGACGAGCTCGGGGTCGACTCGCTCGAAAGCCTGGAGGCGGCCTGCAAGGACGGGCGCGTGGCCGCCCTCGACGGTTTCGGCGAGAAGTCGCAGGCCAAGATCATCGAGGCGATCGCCTTCCGCCGGCAGTTCGCGTCGAGGCACCTGCTGGTGGACGCGTTGCAGGTGGCGGAACCGATTCTCGAAGCCTTGCGGGAGCATCCGGATGTCACCCGGTGCAGCACGGCGGGCAGCCTGCGGCGGTGGAAGGAGGTCATCGGCGACATCGATTTCGTGGTGTCCTCGCGGCAACCGGCCGCGGTGCTCGACTTCTTCACGACCCTGCCCGGCGTCCAGAACGTCCTGGGTCGCGGCGACACCAAGGCGAGCGTCATCCTCGGCGACGGCATCCAGGCGGACCTGCGCGTGGTGGCGGATGCCGAGTTCGCGTATGCGCTGGCCTACTTCACCGGATCCAAGGAGCACAACATCGTCATGCGCCAGCGGGCGATCGCCCGCGGACTGCGCCTGAATGAGTACGGGCTTTTCCGGTCGCAGGAGGAAACCCGGGATCCCGCGCTGCGCGTGGAATGCCGGACCGAGGAAGAGATCTTCGAGGCGCTCGGCCTGACCTACGTCCCGCCGGAACTGCGCGAGGACCACGGCGAGTTCGCCGCCGCGGAGAAGTCCGCCCTTCCGCGCCTGCTGGAATGGACCGAGCTGAAGGGGTCGTTGCACAACCACTCCGACTGGAGCGACGGGCGGAACACCATCGACGACATTGTGGCCCATGCGCGGTCGCTCGGGTTGGCGTACTGGGCGTTGACCGACCATTCGCGGGCGTCCTTCCAGGCCAACGGCCTCGACGAAACCCGGATCCAACAGCAGCTCAAGGTCGTGGCCGAGGTCAACCAACGGCTGGCGGATGAAGGCGACAACTTCCGGCTGCTTTCCGGCATCGAGGTGGACGTGCTTCGCGATGGACTGGATTTCTCCGATGAACTGCTCGCGCAACTCGACGTGGTTGTCGCGAGCCTGCATGTGCCGGCGAGTGACGAAGCCGAGAACACGCGTCGGTTGGTGCGGTCGGCGGAGAATCCGTGGGTGCACATGATCGGGCATCCGACCGGCCGGCTGCTGCTGAACCGCGACGCCTACAAGGTGGATCTCACCGCGGTGATCGATGCCTGCGGAGCGACGGGAACGTGGATCGAACTGAACGGAAACCCGTACCGGTTCGACCTGGACTGGCGGCTGTGGCCGTATGCGAAGTCGAAGGGCGTGAAGTGCGTGGTGAACTGCGACGCGCACCGCCTGGAGCATTTCGCCTTCCTGCGCCTGGGAACGGGCATTGCAAGGAAGGGTTGGCTGACGAAGGGCGACGTGATCAACACGATGGATCTCGAGCGGCTCAAGACGGCGTTGCGCGTGAAGCGTGACAAGGTCGGCGGTTGAAGGAACGCCCCTGGGAAGCCACCTGATCCCTGCGTCCCCCAAGGCGGGGAGGCGATGTCCTCATCGCCGTGGGGAGAGGCTCTGGGCGGGGCGACGGGGACGTCGCCACCCCGTTCATTCGCGGGGAAATGTCAGGAGGCGGCCGACGCCTTCGACAGCAGTTCGGCGGCGTGACGTTCTGCGGCAGGTCCGCCGCCGAGCATCCGGCCCAGTTCGGCGACCTGCCCGGGGGCATCGAGGAGGAAGATCCGGGATTCGGTGCGGCCGGCCTGGACGTCCTTGGTCACGACGTAGTGTGCCGCGGAGTAGGCGGCGACGGGAGCAAGGTGCGTGATGCACAGCACCTGATGGTTTCCGGCGATGCGCCGCATCTTGTCGCCGACGGCATGGGCGGTTTCGCCGCCGACGTTGGCATCGACCTCATCGAAGACCAGCACCGGGACCTCGTCCTCGGCGGCGAGCACGGTCTTGAGGGCGAGCATGACGCGGGCGAGTTCGCCGGAGGAGGCAATGGCCCGGAGCGGCCGTGCGGGTTCCCCGGGATTCGGCGCGAAGAGGAACTCGCACTGGTCGAAGCCGGCGGGCCCGGCGGACGCGGGCGTGTCGTGTCCCGTGGCGGGTCGAATGGCGGCCTCGAAACCAGCCTGCTTGAAACCGAGCGTGGCGAGTTCCTTCTCCACCGCCTTGGCGAGCTTGGGAGCCACCCGGCGACGGTCTGCGGTGAGCGCGGCGGCGGTGGTGACCATCCGGCCTTCGACCGCGGCGAGTTCGGCCTGGATCCGCGACAGTTCGGCATCGCGGCCTTCGAGGGAGTCGAGTTCCGCGTGGGCGCGTTCCCCGAACGCGATGATCTCCTCGACGCTGGAACCGTACTTGCGCCGCAACGTCTGGATCAGGTCGAGGCGCTCCTGGAGTTGGACGAGGCGCTCGGGATCGAGCTCGACGTTGCCGGCGTACCGGCTGAGGTCGGATTGGAGATCACGCAGGAGCGAGATGGCCTGTTCGTGCTGCTCCGAGAGCGAGGCGGCTTCGGAATCCAGCCGCGCCAGATCATGGAGGAGCCGACCGAGCGAACCCATGCGGGTGAGCAGCGCGTCGTCATCGTCGCCGAGGGCGTTGGCCGCGCCCTGGGCGAGTTCGAGGATCCGCGCGGCATTGGAAACGCGCTGGTATTCGGCGGCCAGGGATTCGTCCTCGCCGGGTTGAAGCCGTGCGGCGCGGATCTCGTGGGTCTGGAACCGGAGAAGGTCGAGCTGACGGGCGTAGGTTTGTTCGTCGACGACGAGCGCGGCCTTCTCGGCGACGAGCGCGGCGTGCTGCTGGTGAAGGGCGGCGAAGGCGGTGCGCCGGGAAGCCAGGCCGCCGAACGCGTCGAGGATGGCCAACTGGCGGGAAGTCTGGAGCAGCGACTGGTGTTCGTGTGGGCCGTGCAGGTCGACCAGCAGGG
>JBIKWS010000688.1:0-2959 GCA_044356195.1 Cyanophyceae cyanobacterium | reverse complement strand
CGATCATCGACCGTGCCCTGGTAAACCGCCTCGATCTTCAGATCCAGATCGCACGGGTAAAACGTCCCCCGGAAGCGCATCTGGTCCCCGACCTTCAGGTTGTACCGCTTCATCGTGTCCGCACCCACAAAGCACCCAGTCCGGTTCTTCACCCACGCCTCGTAACTGCCATCGATGACCGGACCATCCACGATGATCGACTGGAACGGCACCGGATCGACGGCGAACTGGGCAAAACTGGTGAACTCCTCGTTCTCGTACAGTCCTCCGAAATACGTAAAAGGCGTCACCGTCACGATGCCCGGAATCCGTTGGATGGCCGACAACTGCTTCGCCGGCAGCGGTTGCATCAACGACACCTTGTTGCGCGCGATGATCCGCAGGGACGCGCCCTCCGCCTCCGGTGGAACCGTCAATTCCCGCTCCAGCGTCATGAGCGAAACCAGCAGTGCCGAACTGACCGCGACACTCGAAATCGTCAGCAACGCACGCCGGGTGTTCCGCAGTGCGTTCTTCAGGATGAAGCCAAACACCGTCACGCGACGATCTCCCCCTTCTCGAGGTGCAGGCTGCGCGTTCCGTAGCCCGCCGCCTTCGGATCGTGCGTCACCATGATCACCGTTTTCCCGGAACGGCTCGAAAGCGACCGGAGGATGTCGAGCACGTCGGACGCAGACTTTGCGTCCAGGTTACCCGTGGGTTCGTCCGCCACGATCAGGACGGGATCCGTCACCAAGGCCCGCGCGATGGCCACACGCTGCTGCTGGCCGCCCGAGAGCTGGTCCGGCCGGTGGTGAAGCCGGTCACCCAACCCCACCAGTTCCAATGCCGCCTGCACCTGCTCTTTCCGGGATTTGCGATCAAGACGCGTCAGCAGCAACGGCAATTCCACGTTCTCCGCAGCGGTCAGGACCGGGATCAGGTTGAACGACTGGAAGACGAATCCCACGTACTGATTGCGCCAGGTGGCCAGGTCGGACTCGGAAAGGTTTCCAACGTTGATGCCTTGCACGAGAACGTCGCCGGAGGTGGGCCGGTCGATGCCTGCGATGATATGGAGCAACGTCGACTTCCCGGACCCGGACGGCCCCATCAACACCACGAACTCGGCCGGCTGGATGTCCACCGAGACATGGTTCAGGGCGGTGACATCAATGTCCCCCTGACGATACAGCTTGGAGAGGTCGCGAACCTGGACGATCGGATCAGCTGCCATAAGGCGACCAAGAGGTAGGGCAATCTACAGTCAGTGGCAATCCCCCTGACGGCCGCAAGGGAGGGGGATCTCGAAACAGCCCTCCTTTCAGGAATCGTTTCGGGCCGGCGAGGCCCCCATCACCCTGAAAAGGGCTTTGGAACGGCGACGAGGACGTCGCCACCCGGGTTCATCCAACGGACCGCATCAAGGCTTGGCCTTGGGCGCGTTCTTCTGGGCTTCGCGGTTCGCCTTGCGGGCCTTGGCCGGATCCGGATTCACGACGTCGTTGGTCGTGTACAGACCGATCGACGAATCCCCCATCTTCCACGCCGCAGGGTTCAGGCTCAGCTCACGGGTGACCCGCTGCGAGATCGCCTCGGCGTCCTTGGGTGTGTTCACAATGAACGGTCGGATGATCACGACCAGTTCCGACCGGACCTTGGCCTTGGTGTCCTTGCGGAACGGAGCGCCGAGATAAGGAATCGAACTGAGGATGGGAATGCCGCTCCGATCCACCGTCTCGCTCTCCTCGATCAATCCACCCACGACCACGGCCTGTTCATGCTGGGCAATGAAGGTGCCGCTGACCGTACGTGACTGGACCGTGTCCACCGCCTGGCTTCGGAAGCCGCCGCCTTCGGTGGGCACCGGAATCGTCGCGCCGTTGCGACGCAGGGAGGAATTCTCCTGAACAAGCCGCAGCGTCACGGTCCGATCCGCATTGATGTTCGGCGTGAGCAGCAGGGTCGTGCCCACAGGCCGGAATTCCAACTGCGCGTTGGCCGCCTGGGCGATCGCGCCGCCGTTCCCACCGGTGGGGATGGTGGCGGCACCGCTGAAACCGCGGGTGATCGGAACTTCTTCACCCACGAACACACGGCTGACTTCGTTGTTCGCGGTCAGCAGCACCGGACTCGCCACCGCGTTCAGGCGACCCTTGGTCTCGAGCAGTTGCATGCGCGCCCGGACATTCTGGCCGAGGTATTGGAACACCATCGCCTGCGCGTCGACGCCACCACCCGGATTGAAGTTCGGGGTGACTCCGCTGGTGACAGACGCGGGAGGGAGGATCTCGGAGGGGCTGAAGGCCCCGTTCAACTGGCCGTCGCCAACGCCCTTCAGGAAGGAATAATCAAATGCAGAATTGAATCCGTCGCCCAGGCTCACCCGGAGCACCCGGACATCGAGAAGGACCATCGACTGGGGAACATCCAGCTTGGCCACCAGGTTCCGGATGTCCTTCAACGCGTTTTCGTCCGCGGTCCGCACCAGGAGCTTGTTCTGTCGGCGAAGGACGGTGACGTGGATCGTCACCCGACGCCCCAAGGCCTGATCCACCTGTTGGACCGCATTTCCCACCTCGCCGTTTTGCTGGGCATCGGACAAGGCCTGCACCTGTTCCGCGTTGAGGTTGGGATTCGTCAACATCTGCTGCTGCTGGGCCAATGTGGTTTGCTGCCGCCGCTGCTGGCCCTGATTGCCCATCATGCCGCCCATGCCAAACCCGCCGAAGCCCATGCCGCCGGCCATCCCCATGCCACCCATGCCACCGGCCATGCCCATGCCGCCCATGCCGCCGAATCCGCCACCGTTCATCCCGCCGCCAAAGCCACCGCCACCGCTGGACTGGCCGTTGGCGGCCATGCCCAGTCCCGTCGCCCGCTGATCGAGGATGTCGAAGCGCGCCATCCGCTGCTGCAACTCCATCATGGACTCCATGTCATTGTCCCCGGTGCTCACCTCAACCCGTTCGCCGAACAG
>JBIKWS010000687.1:0-2962 GCA_044356195.1 Cyanophyceae cyanobacterium | reverse complement strand
CGGTGAACCGGATTGGGGTTGAGACGCCCGAGGGCGGCGATGGCATCGAGTTCTGGGGGCAATCCTTCGTGGCGGGTACGTCGGGCCAGATCCTCGCCAAGGCGTCGGTGGCGAAGCCGGAGAACCTGCTCGTCGAGATCGATCTCGAGAAGGTGGACACCACTCGCACCCACTGGCCGTTCCTGAGGGATCGGCGCATTGATGCCTACGGGGACCTGACCCGCCGGTTCATTGACCGGTGAGGTTTCCCGTGCTGCCCACCTTGGGCGGGTGCGCGATGGTGCGGCGGGTCCCGGGCTCCATTGAGTCCGGCAATGCTGGCATCCGGACTATCGATTCACCGGGAATCGCGGTTTTGGCGATATTCCGGGCATGCAAACACAAGTTGCCGTGCCGGAAAGAAGCGTCGATGGACCGCCTGGTCGCAACAACAACCGTCGGATCGCCTGGGTTGTCATGTCCATCGGTGCCCTGACCGGATTGGTCATGGGGATGTGGTCGTTTGATGGTCCACTCGCGGTGCCTGGCTGGTTGGGGGACTACGGATCGACTGCGCGGCGTCTGGTCCGTCTGGGACACATTGCCTGCTTCTGCATCGGAATCCTGCACCTTCTGTTCGTGGCCGAGGCGGAGAGGAGGTTGTCTGTGACACACGTCACGGAATGGGCGTCCCGATGCATGAACCTCGGCAACATCGGACTGCCACTCGGGTTGTTCGCTGCCGCCGTTGTTCGGCCGTCAACGCGCTTGGCTCCGGACTTGGAGGCACGCTAGATTTCATGCATTCCCGCATTATGACGCATCCGCATCTGTTCCACGCATTCGTGGCGTCGGCGCACGCCCACGAACAGCGTATTGCCCTGTATTGGGGCGATCACGAGTTCACCTACGGCCATTTCCTGCGCCAGTCATGGTGGATGCGTGCGCAGCTGATCGAGGGGCACGGACTGAAGGCCGGTGAGCGGGTTGGACTGTGGCTGCGGAACCGTCCGGAATTCATCAGTGCGCTCTTTGGCGTGTTGGGGGCGGATGGCGTGGCGGTGCCGATCAACAATTTCCTGAAGGCCGCGGAGGTGGCGTACATCGTCGCGGATGCCGGGATCCAGGTGCTGGTGACCGAGGCGGGAATGGAGGAAGGGTTGCAGGCGGTGCTCGCGCTATGTCCGGGCTTGCGGGTGATCCGGGTGGAGGAGATCCCGGCATCGCTGTCGGACGCGCCTGCCGGGCTTCCAACAGTTTCCCGAGGCGTCGATGAACTCGCGGTCCTGATCTACACCAGCGGCACCACGGGGCAGCCGAAGGGCGCGATGCTGTCGCACGGAAACCTGCTGCACAACGTGGAGTCGTGCCGACAGGTGCTGGCGGTGGTGGACTTCGACAAGTTCGTGCTGATGCTGCCGATGTTCCACAGCTTCATGCTGACGGTGTGCATCCTGCTGCCGTTGCTGGTGGGTGGATCGATTGTGCTGATCCATTCGCTGCACGCGCCCAAGCAGGCCATCCAGGAGATCCTCGTGCGGAAGGGATCGGTACTGCCGGCGATGGCGGCGTTGTTCCGGACGTTGGCGCACCTCCCGGCGGGGTTGGAATTGCCACTGCGGCTTTGCATCAGCGGCGCGGGCCCGCTGCCCGCGGAGATCCTGAAGGCGTTCAATGCCCGGTATCCGAGTGTTCCGTTGATCGAAGGTTACGGTCTTTCCGAGGCGAGCCCCGTGGTCTCGGTGAATCCGGTGCAGGGTCCGTGGAAGGCGGGCAGCATCGGGTTGCCGATTCCGGGCGTGGAGATTTCGGTGCAGGACGATGCCGGGGTGCCCGTGGCCGAAGGGGTGGACGGGGAGATCTGCGTGCGCGGTGGGAACGTGATGTTGGGGTATTGGAAGGCACCGCAGAAGACAGCGGAGACGCTGGTGAACGGTTGGCTTCGCACGGGGGACATCGGGCATCGCCTGTCGGATGGGTATTACGTCATCACGGATCGCAAGAAGGACATGCTGAAGCCGAATGGCATCAACGTGTATCCGCGCGAGATCGAGGAGGTGATCTACCGGTACCCGGGGATCCGCGAAGCGGCGGTCGTCGGGGAACCGTGCGATAAACGCGGGGAACGTCCGGTGGCTTTTGTTGGATTGGATGAGGGGCGGACGTTCGATGAGCACGCCATGCACGAGTTCCTGCGATCCCAGTTGGCGGACTTCAAGCTGCCGCGCCGTTTCATCGTGTTGCCGGCACTGCCCCGCAACGCCACGGGCAAGATCCTCAAGACCCAGTTGCGCGAGATGTTGGCCAGGGCCTGATGCCGAGTCGGAGTTTCCCATGGGCCGGATCGGGCGTAGGATGTCCGCCATGGACTTGATCACGATCCGGGATCTGGAGGTGCATTACCATGTCGGGGTTCCCGACGTGGAACGGGCGAAGGCGCAGCGCCTGTTGATTGACGTGGAGATGGGTTCGGACTTCACCGCGGCGGCGGCCTCGGACGACCTGACGCGGACGATCGATTATTACGCGGTGAGCCGTCGGCTGCTGCGATTGGGCGAGGGACGGAGTTGGCGCCTGATCGAGGCGTTGGCGGTGGAGATTGCCGAACTGGTACTGAAGGAGTACGGCGCGGCGAAGGTGGCGGTGGAGGTGAAGAAGTTCATCCTGCCGGAGACGCGTCATGTTTCGGTGCGGGTGGAACGTTCCGCGAAGGACACGCCCAAGCCCGATCCTGCGGACCGGATTGTCCGTGCGGTCGGGGGAGTGCCGGGGGCGTTTCGGAGGTAGTGGGAAGTTTCCAGATGCCAGATTCCAGATGCCAGATTGACGGCAACTGGGAACTGGAGACTGGGAACTGGAATCTCAATCTGCGCCGCGTGAGGGCACGCGGCCTGCATTGGGAACTGGGAACTTTTCCTGGACCTGTCCATGCTCGCTGGATGCCGTTGAGGACACGGGTGAAGATCTGCGGGTTGACCCGCGC
>JBIKWS010000686.1:0-2965 GCA_044356195.1 Cyanophyceae cyanobacterium | reverse complement strand
TGGCCGCTTCGGCAGGCTTTGGAACCCGGAGACACGGCGATACCCGCTCGCTATCCTCGCGGCTCTGGCGCTGGCGCTGGCGTATCCAACTCCGGGAATCGCGGGCCTCGCGTGGGTGGCGCCCGGATTGCTGCTCATGTCGGGACTGGGTTTGCGGTGGCAGGAATCCTTCCGGGTGGGCTACGTGGCAGGCTTGGTCCAGTCGTTGGTATCCTTGAGGTGGTTGCTGGAGATGCCGCATCCGGCGGGTGCGGTGGCGGGTTGGCTCGCGTTGTCCGGGTATTGCGCCCTTTTTCCGGGCCTTTGGGTGGCGATTTCGGCGGCCATCGTGGCGCGGCGGAGTCGTCCGGAGGTCGGCATCCGCGAAGTTGCCGGAAAGACGTCCATCCCATCGGAAGGGTGGCGGGGAGCGGTGGAGGCCTACCTTTCCACCCCTTGGATCCGGCGGGTGTCGATTCCGGTGGCTCTGGCAGCGGTGTGGGTCGCAACGGAGATGTTGCGCAGCCGGTTGCTGACGGGGTTTCCCTGGAACCCGCTGGGTGTTTCGCAATGGCGTCAGGTGCCCCTGTTGCAGGTGGCCCGGGTGACGGGTGTGTATGGCCTGTCGTTTCTGGTGTGCTGGGCGAGCGTCGCGTTTGCGGGGGCGTGCACGATGGTCGCTCTCCGGCCCCGTGAACGCTGGCTCTGGCTGGCGGAGGCGCGGCTTCCGTTGTTCGTGGTGCTGGCGTGCCTCGGAACGGGATTCTATCGGGTGATCGAGCAGCGTCGGGCGGATCTTTTGCGCCCTCCACGCACGCTCCGGGTGTCCCTCGTGCAACCCTCGATTCCTCAGACGCTGCTCTGGGATCCCGCGGAACGCGACCGCAGCTTCGCTGTGGTCTCGCGCCTGACGGACGCCGCGCTGGCAACCCAACCCGACATGCTCGTCTGGCCAGAAGGCGATTTCGGATTGGATCGCGACCGGTTTCGGGAGGTGACGTCCCGTTTCGGGGGACGGCGGATTCCATGGGCGTTCAGCGCCACGGATGTGTCCGAGGAAGGATCGGAACGGTCCGCGTACAATGCTGTGTTCCTGGGGGGCGATGGAGTCGTGGAGGCGACCTATCGGAAGCGGCGGTTGGTGGCGTTCGGCGAGTACGTGCCGCTGGTTCGCTGGTTGCCGTTCATGAAGTACCTCACGCCGATCGGGGAAGGGTTTGCCGCGGGTTCGGAACCGGTACGATTCGAGGTGGGCAACCCGACCGTGCGGGCGGTTGCCTCTCCCGTGATCTGTTTCGAGGACACCTTTCCCCATGGTGTTCGGGACCACGCGGGAGCCGGTGTGGATTTCCTCCTCGAACTGACGAATGACGGGTGGTTCGGCACCAGCAGCGCGCAATGGCAACACCTCGCGAACGTGGTGTTCCGGGCGGTGGAGAATGACGTGGCCCTGGTGCGTTGCGCCAACAACGGGATCAGCTGCTGGGTGGACGCGCTCGGACTGGTGCGCGACGTCCTGGGGGAAGGCGGGCCCGATGTCTATCGGCCGGGATTCCGAACGATCGAGGTGCCGGTTGGCACCGGGCGCAGCGGTGGGACGTGGTACCGCAAGTACGGCGACGTGTTTGGGTGGGGATGTGTGGGGTATGCGGTTTTGGCGGCAATGGGTGCGTTTCGGGGGGCACGGGGAGTTTGAAGTTTCACGCACCGCCGCTCGTGCCCCGAAGGGGCAAACGGTGAAAGCCCGGGGTGGAACCCCGGGGACCACGCCACACAACGTCCTCTGCGCCCTGAAAGGGCACACAGGACAAGGCGCCCGCGTTCACCGTTCGCCCCGTCGGGGCGAGGTGTCATGGGGTAGGTTACCCAGGGTTCCGCTTTGCTCCACCCCGGGTTGTCGCCGTGCGCCGCGTTGCGGCGTAGGGGGCGGGGCGGCGGTCACGCCGCTGCTCGCGACGATGGATGGGACGATGACTACGGTGAAGGTTAAGTTGGATGGAAGGGCGGACACGCCCCTTGCCCCAACGGGGCAAACGGTCAGAGCCCGGGGTGGAACCCCGGGGACCGCGTCCCCCGAAACATTCTCCGCGCCCTGAAAGGGCGCACGGGGACATTCGCCGTGGTGGGTGTGTGATCACGGGTTGTCGCCGTCCGCCCCGTTGGGGCGGGTGCGGGATGCATGTCCGCGGAATGCGTCCCCTAAGCCGTATCCATGAGGTTGAAAACGGGAATAGGTTCACGCGGAGACGCGGAGGCGCGGAGAATGGACCTTTGGAAGGCAGGCAGGCCAGTTACCGTTTGGTGACAGGTTGCCGAGGTTGCAAGACTCGTGACCAGCCCCTCTCTCCGCGCTCTCCGCGGCTCCGCGTGAGACTGGCGACTGGGCGACTGGCGACTGGGAACTTTCCGTCCTGCCTCCTGACGTCGACAGCTACGGTGGCGGAAGCAATCGCCCGGCAGTCCGGGTTCGACAGGGTGGGGAGGTTCGGCCTACGTTCCCGCCCCTATGTTCGAAGTCACGCGGTCCAACGTGGACGCGATCGCCGGCAAACTGGCGCAATTGAAGAAGTTCCTCGATCTCCCGCTGGTGCTGAAGCGCATCACGGAAATGGAGGCGCAGATGACTTCCGACACCTTCTGGAACAACCAGGACGCGGCGCGGAAGGTGATCGACGACCTGAATGGGCTGAAGCGGAAGGCCGAGCCGATGGCGTCGTTCGAGAAGCGGTTGGACGACGTCCGCGTGCTGCTGGAATTGGGTGAGTCGGAGCCGCCGGCTGGACAGGACATGATCCAGAAGGAGGCGGACGGCGAGTTGGAGGGGCTCACCCGGGATCTCGACCGGTTCGAACTGGAAGTATTGCTGACCGGGCCGCACGACAACCGCAACTCGATCTTCAGCATCCAGGCCGGCGCCGGTGGCACCGAAGCCCAGGATTGGGCCGAAATGCTCTCGCGCATGTACGGCCGATGGTTCGATGCCCGC
>JBIKWS010000685.1:0-2966 GCA_044356195.1 Cyanophyceae cyanobacterium | reverse complement strand
GGAAAGGTCACACTGTACGTCAGGGAGCAGAACTCCTTGATCTCCGTGGCCGAGCCCGGCTCCTGCCTACCGAAATCATTGCAAGGGAACCCGACCACGCTGAAGCCCTGTTCCTTGTACTTCTTGTGGGTGGCTTCCAGCCCCTTGTATTGAGGGGTGTAGCCGCACTTCGAAGCCACGTTGACGATCAGGACGACCTTGCCTTCGAACGCCTTCAGCGACGTGGCCTTGCCGTCGATGTCCTTGACGGGGATTTCCTGGATGGGGGAAGCGATCATGGTGGTGGCCACCAGGAGGGTGGCGATGGATGCGATGATGGTTTTCATGACAGACGTGAGCACGTTGCGACGGCTTCCGACGCTGTCAAACGCGGGTTCGTTCAACCGGTCTGGCGGATGAAGGCGAAACCAGCCAGATCCACCTTACTTCACCACGATCCGCATTCCTTCCTTTTCCAACTCCGCCGCCAGCTTCTTCGAACCGGACGAGAGCCGGTTGCCCTTGAGGTAAAGCCGCAGGAAGGGAGCCCAGTTCTTGCCTGCCGCGAGGTCCGCCTTGGCCGCGGCGTGCAACGGCTTCAGGTCACTGATCTTGTTGTCCTGAAGCAGGATCAGGCTCGGGGCGCGCAACTTGGTGAGCGGGGTGATGTCCGAAATCCTGTTGCCCGAAAGCGACACCGTGGTCAGCCACTTCAGGTTTTCGAGGCCCGCAACCGTCTTCAGTCCGTTCCCATCCGCATAGAAGGTCACCACTCTGGGGAGTGACGTGAGTGGCGCGATGGTCTTGAGCTTGTTCCGTGAAAGGTAGACGGAGGCAAGATTGGTGCACGCCGCCAGCGGTGCGGCATCGGTGACCCCATTCGATTCCAGCTGGATGTACTGGAGTGCGGGCAATGTCCCCAGCGCGTCCACGCTCGCGATCCGGTTTGAGGCCAGATGCACGTACTGCAATTGGCGCAACCCTTTCAGCGGGCCCAGATCCACGATCTGGTTGCCGGCCAGTTCCAGCGAGGCGAGCGCCTTGCAATGTTCCAACCCGGCCAGGCTGGTGATGCCGCGAAAGTTGCCCTGCACCACTGCGACGGTCGCCACATCGGCCGCAGTCAGCGGCTTGTCGGAATCCCGTTTGGAGAAAACCTGCTGACGGACCGCAGCCTCCAGGTTCCGGTCGGTGAAGACCGAGACCTCGGGTGCCGCGTTGGTGGCATCCGCGGCCCGGAGTTGGGACGCCAAGGCGAGACAGACAAGAATGATCCAGCTTTTCATGGGACACGCCAGTGTGACCGCCCTTCGCCCCCCATCGTCAAGCGGGTTCCCGGTTCAAGATCGTATCCGGGACATACGGGGCCAAAACCCGTTTGACCCGAGGACCCCGGCTGTGGCTATCTTCGGCCGTCCGATTTCAGCATGCAGTGTCGGCGTCACGGTGACGGTTTGCGGAGGCCGCGTCAGATCCAGTGTGGGCCCCTCAATCAGAGTTCTGCCTGGGGCAGATTCCCACGCGGTGTTTGAAGCGGCTCTCGTGTTATGGACAACCAGAATCGTCTCTTCGTGGGCAATTTGTCCTACCAGACGATGGAGCGAGACATCCAGGACCACTTCGCCGCTGCCGGGGTCGTCCTGAACGTCAACCTGATGCTCGACAAGTTCACCGGCCGCTCACGCGGATTCGCGTTTGTCGAGTTCGCCTCCGCCGAAGAGGCCGAACGCGCCGTCGAAATGTTCAACGGTCAGGACCTCGGTGGTCGGGCCCTCACCGTCAACATTGCGCGCCCTCGCGAAGAGCGTCCGCCCCGTGAAGGCGGCGGTGGTGGTGGTGGCGGCTTCCGCGGCGGTGGCGGTGGCGGAGGCGGCGGAGGTTTCCGCGGCGGTGGAGGAGGCGGCGGTGGTGGTGGGGGATGGCGCGGCGGTGGCGGTGGAGAGCGCCGTGAACGCGGCGGCGGTGGTGGTGGCGGCGGATGGCGCGGCGGCCGTGAAGAACGCGGCGGTGGCGGCGGACGCGATCGCTACTGATGTCCGATTCCCACGTCCTTGGTCGAGGCCTCATGAATGTTCGCGAGGCCCGACCAAGGTGACGATTTCAGAGACCTACCCTAATCCGGCGTCCTTGGGACCGCATTCCGTGCGGTTTCCACGGCCGATCGGTCAAAGCCATTGACATTGAACCGGCCACCTTCCTAGCGTGGCCAAAAGCACGCCATATGTCGGAAAACAATCCCGTCCCGCCCGCGCCCTCGCCCACACCGGAGCCCCCGAAGCCCGCGGATGCTGCACAAAAGAAGCAGACCGTGCGCATCTCGCTCCCGCCCAAGCCCGCGGGTGGCCCGTCGATCCGGATTCCTTCGGCAGCAGGCGCGCCTGCTGCACCGGCTCCTGCAGCAGCGGCACCGGCAGCCCCAGCCGCTCCGGCGGCCCGTCCTGCGGCTCCGACGCCTCCCTCCCCCGGTTCGGCAGCGCCTGCCTCCATGGCCGCTTCCGCCAAGCCAGCCGCACCCGCCGCGCCTGCGGCTCCGGCAGCCAAGCCCGCAGCAGCGGCCCGTCCTGCCCCTGCCCGATCCGGCGGTGGTGTGAGTGGCCTCGACGTCGGGTTGGCTTTCGCCGTGGCCCTGCTTGGCATTGCCGCCGTCGCCGTCCAGTACTGGTTCGTTGCGCAGACCAATTCCTGAGCTAAGACTAGAACATGGCTGCCAAGAACATTGTCACGCTGACCTCGCAGAACTTCGACACAGAGGTCATCAAGTCCGAACAACCTGTCCTCGTGGACTTCTGGGCCGAGTGGTGCGGTCCGTGCAAGATGCTGGGTCCTGTGCTGGACGAGCTGGCCACCGAATTCGACGGCCGTGCGCGTATCGGCAAGGTCAACATTGATGACCATCAGGATCTCGCGGTCCAGTTCGGGATCCAATCGATCCCGACCCTCTTGGTCTTCAAGGGAGGTCAGGTTGTGGGGCAGAGCGTCGGTGCGAA
>JBIKWS010000684.1:0-2967 GCA_044356195.1 Cyanophyceae cyanobacterium | reverse complement strand
AACCCTACCGTGCTTGGGTCATGGTCCGTGCCTTCCATCTCTCGGGCGTGAGATGGAAGGCACGGACCATGACCCAAGCACGGTAGGGTTGGGCGCGGACTTCGTTGCCCTGGTAATCGTGGGAATCGTCCGTGGCCACCGCGTACAGGGGCGCGGCCTGGAATCCGACGATGCGGAGCGTGTTCGCGATATCCCAGATTTCGTCGGTGGACGGATGCCGGACGTCGCCCGGGTCGTTGTCGACATCAACGCCGTTCCACACCTCGAAGAACTGTTCGTCCACGACGCCCGCAAGGTCTTCGGCGGTGACGCCCCACTTGTAGTTGGGGTGGTTCACGTGGACGAGGGTGTCGCGTCCGGTGCGCTGTCCGGCGTCCGCGACGGCGCGTAGGGCGTTGCGCAGGACTTCGGGAACGGTCGCGCCCTTCTGGGAGGGGATTTGTTCGCTGAGGTGGACGGCGTTGATGTGGATGGCTCGGCCGTTGCCAGCGTTCTGGGTGATTTCCTCCGCCTGGATCATCAGGAATCGCCCGGCCTGGTCCACGAGCGGGCGAAACTCTTCATAGGGCTTGAGCCGGACTTCGAGCTTGGCCGTCGCGGGATTGGTGCGGGTTTCGACCCAGTTCGTCCCGTGACGGCGAAGGTAGGAAGTGAAGGCGTCGCGCGGGCGGATCGACGCACGCCAGGGTTCGGACTTGGCGCGCGCTGCGATCTTGTCGACTTCCATCCAGCGCGGGGCCTGGCTCAGGAGGTTGTGGTCGGACAGCGCGAGGAAGTGGTAACCGTTGGTGCGATAACCTTCGGCGATCATCTCCGGGAAGTCGTCGCCGTCGGACCACAACGTGTGCGTGTGGAGATTGCCGCGCCACCAGCGGGGCGATTCCGCGGCCATCGCGCCGAGGGTGTGCAGGAGGAGCAACCAGGTGAACCCGAGGAATCGCATGCGACGGCGAGGTTTGGGTTTTGCCTCCGGGGATTCAAGGAGCAGGACGGTGACTTTCCGGAGGCGACACATGGCTGCATCCTGAACCTGCCCCCGCATGGAACGGGGTAGCGACGTCCTCGTCGCCGCGTCTCTGCGCGAGTCATCCTTCGAAATCCAATGGGATGGGCGATGAGGACATCGCCGCCCCGAATCCTTTCCCCAAGGGGCACTATTAAGAGGCACCCTCACCAAAGCGGCCCTGAAATCCCCGTTTTCCAAATGGGCGCCGACTCCGTACGTTCCGCGCCGTGACGCTCCGTGAGCAGATGATTGGGTTGGGCCGCCAGGCCAAGGCCGCTTCGCGTGCCCTGGCGGGTCTGACGTCGGCCGAGAAGGATGCCTGCCTCCGCGCGATGGCGGATGCCATCGAGGCGGCCGCGCCGGTGTTGATCGATGCCAACACCCGCGACCTCGAGGTCGGGAAATCCCTGGGATTGTCGGTGGCCATGATGGATCGGTTGGCCCTCACGGCACCGCGCATCACCGCGATGGCCGCCGGTCTGCGTGAGGTGGCCGCGTTGCCGGATCCGGTGGGGCGTACGCTCGACGAACGCACCCGCCCGAACGGTCTCCGTTTGGTGAAGGTTTCGGTGCCGATCGGCGTGATCGTGATCATTTATGAGTCGCGTCCGAACGTCACCGCCGAGGCCGCCTCGCTGTGCTTCAAGACCGGAAACGCCACGATCCTCCGCGGCGGCAAGGAAGCCCTGAACTCGAACCGGTTGATCGCCGACACGCTGGTGTCCGCCGGACGCCGCGTCCTGGGGGATCGTTTTCCGGCCCATGCCATCCAGGTGGTGCCCACCACCGATCGCGAGGCCGTCCCGGAGTTGCTCGCGTTGACGGAATACATCGACCTCTGCATGCCTCGCGGCGGCGAGAGCCTGATCCGCGCCGTGACGGCCAGCAGCCGGGTGCCCGTCATCAAGCATTACAAGGGCGTCTGCCACGTGTACGTCGATCGCGCCGCCGACCTGCGGATGGCCGAGGAAATCCTTTTCAACGCCAAGTGCCAGCGTCCGTCCACCTGCAACGCCGCGGAGACCCTGCTGGTGGATCGTTCCATCGCCGCCAGCTTCCTTCCCGTCGCCGCGGAACGTCTCGCCACCAAGGGCGTCGAGTTCCGGGCCGACCCGGAATCGTTGCCGGTCCTCCAGAAGGTTCTCGCCGGTCGCGATGTCCTCGTGCGCGCCGCTTCGGAGGAGGATTTCTCCACTGAGTACAACGATTACGTGATCAACGTGCGGGTCGTCGACGGTGTCGGCGGGGCCATCGATCACATCGCCCGGTATGGGTCTGGGCACTCGGACGCCATCGTCACCGCGGATGCGTCCACGGCCGACCGATTCCTGCGCGGGGTGGATTCCGCCGCCGTTTACTGGAACGCGTCCACGCGGTTCACCGACGGATACGAGTACGGCATGGGCGCCGAGATCGGCATCAGCACCGACAAGATCGGCGCCCGGGGACCCATGGGCCTCGAGGAGTTGTGCTCCTACAAGTGGATGGGATTCGGCCAGGGGCAGGTCCGGGCCTGAGTCCCGGCCTCAGTACCAGTAGACCGTGTTCCCGCCTGGTCCGCCCACCGCGCGCGCCTTGATCTGCATCTTGGGACGGACGACCACGCTGCCGTCGGCCTGGCCCACCGGTTGGTCCGGGCTCAGCGAAAACTCGAGGAAATGTCGGCTGACCTTGGGCGCATTGAACCGGCCCAGGTGACCCACATCCCACGTCACGGAGCCGGGCGAGTCGCTCACGCGATGCGTGATGAAGGCCCGGGAGGAATCGCATTCGTCCGCGCGCCTCGGCCAGGCGGGTTCGATGTCGGCCGCCGCCGGATCCTTGCTGCCGCTGAGCGACTGGAACTTCATGCCCGGGAAGTTCGCGAACCACATGTAGGGCGTGTAGACCATCGCCGCCGTCGTGTCCCAGCCACCGTAGTCGCGTGTGGTGGCGTCGGCGAAGTTGGTCATGCTCGCGTA
>JBIKWS010000682.1:0-2969 GCA_044356195.1 Cyanophyceae cyanobacterium | reverse complement strand
CCGCCCTTCTTCGCGTCTTCGCGTCTTCGCGTCTTCGCGTCTTCGCGTGAGCCTTTTCTGCGGGGAAACGAAACCTCGCGAAGAAAGGGAAATCGCAACACGAACGCGACCTCCCTCGTCCGTCCCACTTCACTCGCCACGGTTTCCTCGGGCCTCCGAAACCTCCCGACCCGACACGCCCATCGCGGACGAAGAGCCCGCCCGGCAACCCTTCGCCCCACGCGTCGGTATCGGGATCGGGATCGGCATCGGTATCGAAAACTCAAAGGGAAGAACCAGATTCGATCCCAATACACCTCGGCAGCCTCGCGCCTTCCCAAGCCGTGGCCCCAGGCCCGGAGGGCCGACAGACGATAGCCCAGCGCGTGAGCGCTGGGTTCCGTCCCCCCATGCGGAGCCAGTCCCGGAGGGGCGACAGAACCCCTTCCACCACGAACACCGTATCCGTCTCCATCGCTCGACGACGCACCGGAACACCAATCGGATACGCGGCATTCATGCAGCAGAAATCTCGCGCAGAGGGGCAGAGCCGCTGAGAGCGAAAGGAAATCGGGAGCGTGGGCCTCCGTGAACCGGATCACCGATGGGCCACTCGATGAGGATAATTGAAGCCCCCCTTCTCTGCGTCTCTGCGCGAGAAATCTGCTGCATGGATTCGGCTCCGATGCTGTGGCGGAACAGGGCGCTTCGGATCTGGCCCGGCGATGGCCACAACCGCGATGCGGTTGGTTCGGGCGTCGGGAGCAAACCCAGGGTTGTCCTCGTTCCTCGGCCAACCCTGGGCTCGGGGTCTCAACGCCGTTGGCGTTGGCAGGGCAAGAACCCGGCAGCGTGAAGCGCCCGTCTTCGGCTAGATCGCCCTACGGGATTCGCGCGCCAACACCTCGCGCAATTCATTGGCATCCAGTTCCACCGGGTTTCCTTTCATGCTGCTCGCGCGTTGCGCCGCCAGCACGAGCGTGTCCCACGCGGATTCCTCCAGCCCCAGCGAAGCCAATCTCGGAATCCCCGCCTCCCGCACCAGATCCCCGATCCACGCGACCAATCCGTGTCGATCCATTCCTGGATCCCCGGTCAACCGGCGCGCCGCCTCATCGTAACGCGCCAGCGCCTCGTGCCCGGGATGCCGCGATTCGAGCGCCACCAGATTGACCGCCACCACAGGACCCAGCAGGGCGGCGCAGACCACCCCGTGCGGGATCGGGAACATTCCACCCGCTGGTGCCGCGAACCCGTGAACCGCGCCCAACCCGGCATTCGCCAGAGCCAGTCCCCCCGCGAGGCTGCACCACGCCATTCCGGCACGCGCCTCCCGGTCCATCCCGTCCGCGAGCACCCGACGCAGGTCCAGTCCCACCCGCGACAATCCCTCCCGGCACAACGCATCGGTCATCGCGTTCGCCTTGCGACACACAAACGGCTCCAGCAACTGCGTCAACGCATCCAGGCCGGAAGCCGCGGTCACCGCGCGCGGACATCCCAACGTCAGCTCCGGATCCACGAATGCCACCCGCGGAATCATGCCGACGCTTCGCAGGCTGACCTTCAGCCGATGCGCCGGTGATCCCAGCACCGCATTCCGCGTGGCTTCTGATCCCGTGCCCGCCGTGGTCGGCACCGCAACCACCGGCAACGGCCGTTCGCGCAGCGGTTGCCCGCGGCCGATCACCTCCAGGAACTCCATCGGATCCCCGGGGTTCGAAGCCAGCGCCGCCACCGCTTTCCCGGCATCCAGCACCGCACCTCCGCCGATCGCGACCACCACCCGGGCTCCCGCGGCACGCGCCGCTTCCGCCCCCTCGCGAACGTCATCGACGGTCGGCTCACCCGCCACCGACCACCTTCCCACAACGCCCGAGGCACCCAGCGCCCGCACCCATCCGGCGTGTCGATCCGGGTCCCGGCCCACCACCACGAAGGCGCCGCCACCCAGTTCCGCAATCGCGGCTTGAGCCTCGCTCGATACGCCTGCACCGAAACGGATCCGACCCGGTGCCTGCCAGTCGAAGTTCATGGAGGGATCAAACCGGCAGGTGGACATCGCGATACTTCAGGCTCGTCCGCGGCGACGCCATCATCGGGGCCACCGCGTCCCGCCAGCGGGCGTAATGCGCGGTCTCCTTGTGCGCTGCCGGAGCCGCATCGGTCCGGTAAACCTCCACCAGCACGAAGCGCGTCGGATCCTCGTCCTGCTGGAGGACATCGAATCGGGCAACACCCGGTTCCTGGATGGAGTTCGTGGCGTTGTCGAGCGTCGCCACCTGGAACGCCTCCACGCAATCCGCCTTCACATGCACCTGCACGACGACAATCAGCATGCGGCCATCATGAACCCATGCCCGTCCCGCGGCAATCCGCAGCCCTGAGCCCGATCCATGCAGTAGCAGCCTCACGCGGAGCCGCGGAGAGCGCGGAGAGAGGGGTTGGTCACGCGCCTTGCCACCTCGGCAACCGGTCACCAAACGGTGACTGGCCTGCCTGCCTTCCAAAGGTCCATTCTCCGCGCCTCCGCGTCTCCGCGTGAACCTATTCCCGTTTTCAACTGCATGGTTACGGCTCAGCGAAGGAACGGTTGCGGCGCGAGGATGGTGTTGCTACCGGGCTTGGGCATCATCTTCCAGCTCGCCAGCTTTCCATCCCGGAACAGCAACTCCGCGCTCACATACGTCCGGACATTGATGTCGCGATCCAGGAACCGGTCGAGGTACGTCGTGCCGTCCTTCCGGATCACCTCTCGGTAGTTCCACGACAGGTAATCATCCGTGGTCGTCCCCTCGTACAGCCACGTGATTGTCTCACCGGAGGCATCGCCGCTCCGCAACACCTGCGCCGGCCTTCCCCACGCGATGTACACCGCATCCTCCGGCAACCCGACCCGGATCTGCCCTTGGTCCACCACTGCCTGATGCTCCGCCGACAACGCCGCGTACGCCGCCGCCTTCTCCGTGCGCCGTTTCGCCACCTGCTTC
>JBIKWS010000683.1:0-2969 GCA_044356195.1 Cyanophyceae cyanobacterium | reverse complement strand
CTCATGCTCTTCGACAAATACACCCGCTCTCCGGTCAAACCCGCCTTCAAGCAAGGGGAACCCATCATCCGCTGCCGCGTAAGGGCCGGCGACCGTTTGTTTGTCGAGCGTTTCACGTACAATTTCCGCAAGCCAAGACGTGGCGATTACTTTGTCTTCCAATCCACAGGAGTGGCACCGGGACGCGTCACCCAAGGCACGCATTACATCAAACGTCTGATCGCCTTCGGTGGCGAAAAGGTTCGGATCGGAGACGACCGCCACGTGTACATCGACGGTCGGCCGTTGGGGACAAATGACTCTGGATTCGAGAAGATATACGCCTTTGATCCCGCAGCCATTCCTGCAGACAGCATTTACTCAGGCCACGTCAACGGGACGATCTATCAACGGGCGTTCGCCCATCAACTGGCCGCGACGCCACGGCAGGGCGTCTCAACGGCAGAACTCCGGGCATGGGCTGCTGCGAAAGCATCAGAGTATTCCGCGGTCACCACGTACTTTCCGAACGACTCGGCGGAATTCACGGTTCGGCCCAACCATTTCCTGGGCTTTGGCGACAACACCATGAGTTCAAGCGATGGCCGCCACTGGGGCGACGTGCCACGCGAGAAAGTCATCGGCAAATCCTGGTTCGTGATGTGGCCGTTCACTGATCGGTGGGGTTGGTAGCGGAAGCAATCCGGGGCCAGTCACGGTCTGTCACTCACGGTTTTCACGACTCGCTTCGTGTTTGTTCTCACGCGGCTTCCGAAGCCGGTGCTGAAGACGGTTCGTTGCGCCACAGCCCAAGCCTGCTTTCACAAACTGCTGGTGCTGGGGAGTTTATTGTCACAATGTAGGTTATATTTAGTACAGATATGCGGAAATGGAGCGGTTGCCAGAGACGTTGCCCTGCTTCGTTGCAAACCCACCAAGCGAGCGCTGGACACGACTCCAACCGAGTGGGTTCAGCCACCGAACAGTCGGTCGACCCGGTCCGCTTCGTCGTTCAGCTTGAAGCGCGGGAACGCCTTCAACTGAAGACCAAACACGATCGCCCAGTCATCGACACCCTGTCGGTTTTCACGGAGTCGGACACCGAACGAGGCGGTCCAGCTGCGGAGATCGCGGTAGACCGTGTAGGAATGCTCTTCGAGGACCCCATCGCGTGATTCGAATTGCTGGGTGGTCCGGAAGCCCCAGTTCTCGTTCATCCGAAGGCTGACCGAGTTGTAGAACAGATTGTTGCCGAGCCCGTAGGAACCGAGGTCCGTGCGCAGGTATCGGTGCCCGACACTCCAGGCCCAGCGATCCCCGGGTTGAATCGTGATCCGGTGATTGGCCTCGCGCCAAAAGGATCGATTGATGTCGTACCGGACCTGTGAGGTCAGGTGCATCCACCGGGTTGGGGCCAGGTCGAGATCCGAGAACAGTTCCGGAAACGTTGTTTGTCCCTGTTCCGGACGCAGCCTCCAGTCCGTGTAGACCGCCCATTCGACGACTTCGACAGTTTCCCCTGCCCTGCGTGTCTGGAGTCGATTCCTGAGGGACCACCGGATCACGTTCCGGTTGTCGATGGAGTCGATCGAATTGTAATCGGGGAACTCAATGGGAATGAGACGCGGCGAGACGAACTCGAAGTCATACTGCGGCAATTGCTGCGGACGATCGGTAGGATCGGGGACATAGACATAGTTCACACCAGGCTCGACGATGTGTCGCAGACCCTGCACATCAAAGGCACGGCTCCGGGCACCCATCCAGGTCCGGGAGGCCTTGAATGTCATCTCGATTCCCGTGTTGAACACGCCCCGTGCCGTATCGCCTTCAATGGTCCCGTTGTCATCCGGTTCGCCATAATAGGTAAACCTGCCACCAACACGTGGAGCCAGATTGAGGAATCCAAAGTAGGTCCTTGGGAGCGTCAGCTGGTGATAGCTGTCGCCACGGATACCGCCATAAGTTTCTCCGCCCAGGAGACCGGGGCGAAACCTCAAATAGGCAAACGACGAGTCGCTCTCATAGTAGACCGGGGTCTCACCCAACTGCTGTCGGAGTCCAGTAAGCTTGATATCCGGAAGTCGCTCCACCGTTTGGAAGAACGAATTGACCTGCGGTTGCACGAGCAGATCCAGAGTCCAATTGCGCCACGCCTGGTTGGCTTCGAAGAAAGTCCGTGGTTGTGGGTCGCGCCGGAACTCACCCTCGAAGAAGTCACGGTTGACGAGTGAGTCGTTCTGTTCCTCCACCCTGCCCTTGATGGTGAGACCAGGAAGATTGGTGATGGAATGGAAGAAGCGGATGCGACGCCTGTCCTCGCGTACCGGGACGACGGGTTCGGTGATGCCAGGGTCATCGTCGTGGGCGAGGTAGATCTCCGCGCTGCCCGATCCCCACTTTCCTAGATCATAAGAGATACCAGGCCCGCCGGCGAAACCGCGCTTGAGCCGGTAGTCCAGGTCGACGGTGTATTGGACATTGGTAGCTCCCTCCCAATGGTACCGGTTCAGAGAAAACGGACCGTAGATGGATCTATAGCCAGGCGTGATGGTCCAGAAGTGGGTATGCTTCCGGAGGCTCCGATGGTATTTCGGCCAATAGAACACTGGCACCGTTCCCAGGTAGACCACCGCGTTCCTTGCCTCGATGTATTCGCCAGGCCGGATCTCGATGCGCTTGGCGCGGATCCGGTAGGCGGGTTCCGAAGAATCGTCCGTGGTGAACAGCCCTTCACTGGCCGTGAACGAGTTCGTGGTCATGGATCCCTGGACTTGGGTTCCAGCGGCGAAGAATGGGCGCTGACCTGTCCTGAACTGGTCCGCGAGGATTGATTTCGTATCGAAGTCGTAACGGACCCTGTCTCCTCGCCATGCTTGGGCGCGTCCCCCCTGCCCTGATTCGATGCGTACGTTTCCTTCGGCCTCCACTTCGTGCTCTGCCGTCATCCGCACCCGGTCGGCGCGCAAGAGGCTGCCTCGGTAGGTGAC
>JBIKWS010000681.1:0-2972 GCA_044356195.1 Cyanophyceae cyanobacterium | reverse complement strand
CGCTGGAGAAGAACCTCACCATCGCCTACCTCGGGCCCGAGGCGACCTTCACGCACCAGGCCGCGATCAAGCGTTTCGGTTCCAGCCTTCACTATTCCTCCCAGCGCACCATCGCGGACGTCTTCCACGAGGTGTCCAAGCACCGCGCCGATTATGGCGTCGTGCCCGTCGAGAACAGCACCGAGGGCGTCGTCACCCACACGCTCGACATGTTCGTCGACAGCGACCTGAAGGTGGTCGCGCAGGTGGTCCTGCGCATCTCGCACTGCATCGCCAGCCGTGCCAAGAAGCGCGAGGACATCGCCAAGCTCTACGTGCATCCGCAGACGCTGGCCCAGTGCCGTGGCTGGATCCAACGCCATTTCCCGCACGCCGAGCTCTGCGAGACCGCTTCCAACGCGCGCTCCGCCGAACTGGCTGCCAAGGACCTCAAGTCCGCCGCCCTCTGCGGCGAACTCGCTGCGGAGACCTATTCCGTCCCCGTGCTTGAACGGGACATCCAGGACAACGCCGCGAATTCCACGCGGTTCCTCATCCTCGGCCGTCAGGTACCCCCTCCCAGCGGTTCGGACCGTACCAGCCTGATGTTCAGCATCCGCGACGAGGTCGGCGCCCTTCACAAGGCCCTCGCCCCCTTCCGGAAGTTCCGCATCAACATGACGAAGATCGAATCCCGTCCCTCCAAGCGGAAGGCATGGGAGTATTTCTTCTTCGTCGACTGCGATGGCCATGCCGAGAGCGGAAAGCTGGCAAAGGCGATCGAGCAGCTCGGCGCCCATTGCAGCTTCGTCAAGGTCCTCGGGAGCTTCCCCAACGGCGACTGAACAGGGTACCCCCGGCTGGTGACGAGGCAGCGACGTCCACGTTGCCCTTCCAAAGACGTTCCCCATGGCGATGAGGACATCGCCACTCCGAAACGTTTCATGCTCCAGCAGCAATGTCCAAGTGCGCCCAAATTGGGGGCCCAGGTTGCGGGAGTTTTTCTTGCGGCCACGCGGCTTCCGCGGACGATGGGCGCATGCCCGAGGGAACTCCACGTCAGGACCTCATTGTCGGTGTCGATCTGGGCGGCACCAAGATCCTCTCCGGGGTCTTCACCCCGCAGTTGAAGCGCATCGCCACGGCCAAGCTCTCCACCAAGAGCGAACGCGGCTACGGCGCGGTCGTCGAGCGGATCGACCGGTGCATCCGGGATGCCGTCGACGAGGCCGATGTCTCCATGAAGCAGATCCGGGGCATCGGCATCGGGGCACCCGGTGCGGTGAATCCGGAGACAGGAGAGGTCCTGTTCGCGCCGAACCTCAAGTGGAAGGATGCCCCGCTCAAACGGGACCTCGAAAAGATGCTCGGCGTCCCGGTGTTCGCCGAGAACGACTGCAACGCCTGCACCCTGGGCGTCCACGCGGTGGAACTCGACGCCAAGCCACAGAACATTGTCGGGATCTTCGTCGGCACCGGCATCGGTGCCGGCATCTTCATCAACGGCCGGCTCTTTGGCGGATTCAACCGCACCGCGGGTGAGATCGGGCACATGGTGCTTCAGGTGGGCGGACCCAAGTGCGGGTGCGGCAATCGCGGTTGCTTCGAGGCGCTTGCGAGCCGCACGGCGATCTTCCGTAAGCTCAGCGATGCCATCCGCGACGGGGCCAAGTCCCAGCTCACCGAACTGCTCGGTCCCGGTGAGGAAATCACCGACCTCAAGTCCGGCGACCTGCGGAAGGCCCTCCGGAAGGGCGACAAACTCGTCCAGAAGGTCGTCGAGGAAGCCTCCGAATACATCGGGATCGCCACCGCCAACGTGATCAACTTCCTCAATCCGGAGGTCATCGTGCTCGGTGGCGGGGTCCTCGACGCCCTGCAGGACGACATGATGACCCTGATCCAGACCACCGCCCGCGATTACGCCATGACCGGCACCGACAGGGGCATCCAGATCATCGCGAGCCGCCTGGGTGACGAAGCCGGCATCACCGGCTCCGCCGTCCTCGCCCGCCAGGGCCTCAAGGCGTGAGGAGCCTCAAAGTGCCAACCGCACCGGTGGCTGGACGGTGTTCTCGGGCGTGATCTCCAGCGAGAGGTCGAACGGTTCTGGAGACTGGAATCCGGCAACTGGGAACTCCCTTGTAGGCAGCGTGCCCCAACGCGGCGCATCTCCACCCCCGCCGGGTGAGGGCACCCGGCCTTCAATCCGGAGACTGGCATTTCCCTCAGCCCGATTTCCCACCCGCCGGGAAGATCCGCGTGACCCTGGGACTCCGGGTGAGCGCCACCGGCGTGATCATACGGCGGTCGAGGGGCAGGGGGCCGACCTCCATCTCACGGATGAACGCTTCATGCGGCTTCCAGTTCAGGTCCCCGAGTCGGTCCCAGTCCGCCAGCTTCATGCCCAGACCGCGTTCATACGCCAGCGACACCAGTTCCGAGCAGTAGATCTCGTCGTCGCCGGGCGCGTATCGGAAGTCGTAAGGGCGCCCGCTCAGGGCCTCCAGCTCGCGACGCAACTTCGCGACGTCGGGAGAGGCGAGGTTGCCGACCCGATACACCTCCACACGCGAACCCCGGCCGCGCACGATCCACTCGGCATACGGTGTCCAGCGCACCTCTCCCAGCGCCTCGACCACGTACCACGATCCGGACCGTTTCATGAGCACGCCGCAATGGGACCATTCACTGCGGGTGACCCCTTCAATGGCGTCGACCAACGGACCGCGTGGCAACGATTGGAACACCAGATCCCCCTCCTGTTTGTCGCTCCACAGCGCCCAGCCCACCCGATCCAGTCGAACGAAGGCGGCCAGTCCCACGAGGATCATCAACATCAGGCCGAGGCGTACCTGACCTGCCCTCGAACGGGGAGTGATCCTGCCGAGCCATCCTGTCTTTGGTGCATTCATCGGGTTCCTCCGGGATTCGGAAGCTTGGACCGGGCATCGGTCGAAGCGTGTTGTTTGGGCGCATGCGGACACAGCCCT
>JBIKWS010000680.1:0-2975 GCA_044356195.1 Cyanophyceae cyanobacterium | reverse complement strand
CGAACCCCTCATGTCCGGTGGCTCCCCCGCTGTGGTCACCCTCGGCGGGACCAAGACCCTCCGACTCGCCATCGGCGGCGAGGAATCCAGGGATGCCCGGCTCATCTCCCTCGACTACCTCGTGCTCATCCCCGCCCCCGCGGTCACGACCGTCTACGACAACTTCAATGACGGCAACGACACCACCAACCCGGTCTGGCAACGCTACGACCCGATCGGCGGCCTCACCGCGCCTCCGGCCACCTTCTCCGTCACCGGCGGGCGCTACCGCCTCAACGCTCCCGCCCAGCAGGCGCCGAACTGCGACGCCGGACCGGCCCGCGCGGGCTCGTTCATCAAGGGTTTGACCTACGGCGACTTCTACGTCTCCGCCGATCTCATCGACTTCGATGACACCGTCCGCCAGGCCTTTGGCGTCGCCGCACGCGTGACCACTCCCGGCCTCGGCACCACGGGCGGCTACCTGTTCAGTTGGGAACCCGGCAGCGGCACGCTGCCCGGCGAGACCAACGGTGACCTCGACATCTCGCTCCTCGTCGACGAAGCCGCCACCAAGCAGATCGAAACCGCCCCCAGCGGCCTGCACCTGCGGAAGGGCAGGAGCTACCGCTTCGTGTTCATGGGCAGCGGCAACAACTTCGAAGCCCGAGTCTACGAACTGCCCAACCTCACCACGCCGCTGATCGTGCTGCCCGCGACCGACCCGGACAACACCTACCCCGAAGGCCTCGTCGGCCTCATCTCCGCCAGCAATGGTGTCTGCGAAACGGGAGCCGACAGCACCTGGGACAACTTCGTGGCCACCACGGCCGAACCGAAGCTCGGGATCGCCCTTGCTGGTTCAAACGCCACCCTGACCTGGCCCGAGATCCCGTACGTGCTCCAGACCTCCCCCAGCCTGACCGCTCCGGTCTGGACCTCGATCACCACCGGTATCACCCAGACCGGCGGCCAGAACTCCTACACCGTGCCGGCCACCGGCACCGGGTTCTACCGCCTCGTCTATCCGTGATCCAACGGCCCGCTAAGCGGCCTTCGCAAGCCCCGGTTTCCTCACGGAGACCGGGGCTTTTTGTTCCCCGAACTGCAACGGTGTGGTGACGTCCTCGTCGCCATTCAGAAGCGCATTGCAGGGCGATGAGGACATCGCCGCCCCGGACTCGTGTTTGAACCGAAGTTGCATCACCGGGATCCCGACACATCGTCCGGCCAGCCAAAGACTGGACCCAAGTCCCACTTCCGCCATCCTCCCCACCACCATGACGCCTGCCGCCGCTGCCGCGCGACACTCCGAACTGGCCGCCCAGATCCGGGCGCACGACCGCGCCTATTACGTCGACGCCCGTCCCACGATCTCCGACCCGGAGTACGACCGCCTCTACCGCGAACTCTGCGACCTCGAAGCGGCCCATCCCACCTTCCAGACCCCGGACTCCCCCTCCCAGCGCGTCGGCGGCGCGCCCATCCCCGGATTCACCCAGGTGTCCCACTCCGTGCCCATGATGAGCCTGGAGAATACCTATTCACCCGAGGAGGTCCGCGCCTTCCTCGCACGCGTCCAGAAACCGCTCGGCGACATCCCGCTGCGCTGGACCATCGAGCCGAAGATCGACGGCATTGCCGTGTCCCTTCGCTACGAGCAGGGACAGTTTGTCCTTGGAGCCACCCGCGGCGACGGAGCCAAGGGCGATGACATCACGTCGAACCTCCGCACCCTCCGCAACCTGCCCCTGCGCCTCACCCCGACGGAAGGCACTGCGATCCCCGATGTGCTGGAGGTTCGCGGAGAGGTCTACATGGCGACCGCAGCCTTCCAGAAGTTGAACGCGGAACGCATTGCCGCGGGCGAGGAACCATTCGCAAATCCCCGCAACTCGACCGCCGGATCGCTCAAGCAACTCGACCCTCGCCTGGTGGCCCGCCGCCCCATGCTCGTGGTCGTCTACGGTCTGGGCCAGGTCTCCGGAGCCACGGTGCCCACGCGTCAGGCGGACCTCCTCGCCTGGTTCCGCGCACTCGGGCTTCCAATCCCGGAGCGTCTGTGGACCGCGCAATCTCCCGAGGAGGTCCTCCAGGCCATCCAGGAACTCGATACCGTCCGGCGTTCCTTTGGCTACGAAACCGACGGCGCCGTCGTAAAGCTCGATGACCTCCAGCTCCGGGACCACGAAAAGCTCCGGAACACCTCCAAGGCCCCGCGTTGGGCCATGGCCTACAAGTACGCTCCGGAGCAGGCCGAAACCCTGCTCAAGGCCATCACCATCCAGGTCGGTCGCACGGGGGCCCTCACGCCCGTCGCCGAACTCGAACCCGTCTTCCTCTCCGGTTCCACCGTCAGCCGCGCCACCCTCCACAACGAGGACGAACTCCGGCGAAAGGACATCCGCGTCGGCGACCGCGTCATCATCGAGAAGGCCGGTGAAGTCATTCCCGCCGTCGTCCGCGTCGTGCCCGAGCGTCGCACTGGCACCGAAACCCTCTTCGAGTTTCCCAAGGCCTGTCCCGAGTGCGCTTCCCCCGTTGCCCGTGAGAAGACCTCCGACGGCGAAGGCGTCGTGTGGCGCTGCCAGAATCCCGCCTGCCCCGCCCAGGTCCGCGGCCGTCTCGAACACTGGTGCGCCCGCGGTGCCATGGATATCGAGGGCGGAGGCGAAGTCATGGTCCACCAATTGGTCGCTGCCGGCCTCACGCGCGACGTCGCAGACCTTTACCACCTGAGGGCCGAACAGGTCGCCGACCTCGAGCGGATGGGCGAAAAGTCCGCCGCAAACTTCGTTGCCGGAATCGCCGCCTCCCGCTCTCGCGAACTTTGGCGACTCCTCTTCGGCCTCGGCATCCTTCACATCGGTACCAGCACCGCCAAGGCCCTGGCCCGACGCTTCCCCGACCTCGACGCCATCGCCCGGGCCACGCCCGAGGAACTCATGCAGGCCGAGGACATCGGCGAGGTCATTGCCCATTCCCTCCACAACTGG
>JBIKWS010000678.1:0-2977 GCA_044356195.1 Cyanophyceae cyanobacterium | reverse complement strand
TCGAGGCGGAGAAGGCGCTGGCTTCGTGGATGGGAACGCCCGCCGCGGTCCTCACGTCCTCGGGGTACAGCGCTCCCATGGTCGCCGCGCAGGCGTTGGCGTCCCGGTGCGACGGCGCCGTCCTGGTGCGCGGCACGCATCCGTGCCTCCGGGATGCGGCGATGGCCAGCGGGTTGGAGATGGCGGAAGTTTCGGGCCCGGACGAACTGATGGAAACCTGCCGGACGAAAGGCTGGCGGCGTCCCCTGCTGTTGCAGGAAGGGGTGGGGCCATTGACGGGGCGGATGCGCCCGCTGGCCCCGTGGCTGAACGCGCTCCCGGCAGAAGGAACCTGCCTTTTCGACGATGCCCACGGCGTTGGAACGTTGGGGGTTCGCGGGCGCGGTGCCCTGGAATTGGAGGGCCTGCGCGACTCGCGCGTGGTGGTGGCGTTCACCTTGAGCAAGGCGTTCGGTCTCTACGGCGGGGCGATCGCAGGACCCCGGTGGTTGGCGGGGGCCGTCTGGGGTCACAGTCGGGCGGCCCGCGGCGGGACCCCGATTCCTCCTGCCTATGCCGCGGCGGTCCCGATCGTCCTCCGATTGCTGTCCGCCGAGGGCACCCGGTGGCGCGCACGGATCGAACAGCATCGGGAACGGATGTTGCCGGTGATGGAAGGCGCTGTCGGCGCGGAGGCGTCCGGTCATGTGGGCCCGGTGTTCGGGATCGTGCCCAGGGACGCCGCGGCGCAGCGGCGGCTTTCGAAAGGGCTGCGGGCCGCCGGCATCGAACCGCCCTTCATCCAATACCCGGGTGGCCCGGAAGCGGGGTTGTTCCGGTTCTCCCTTTCGTCCGCGCATGCGTCGACGGTCGTGTCCCGGCTGGCAACGGTGCTTGAAGGCCGACGCGGCGAATGGCGGATGTGGGGGGAAGGCGTTCCCGTGGGGCCTGTCCCGACAAAAATCCCACCTTGCGATGCTGGGGATGCCCGTTAGCGTAGCGGAGCGATTTCGTCTGGTTTGACGGGTCCACCATTATGGAGCAGCAGAAGGTCTATTATTTCGACAACAACGCCACCACGCGGGTGGCGCCAGAGGTGGTCGATGCGATGATCCCCTTCCTTCGGGAATTCTGGGGAAATCCCTCGAGTGCCTACGGCTTTGGGGCACAGGTTCACGGGCACGTCGAGGCGGCCCGCGAGAAGGTGGCCACGCTGGTCGGTGCCGATCCGAAGGAAGTCGTGTTCACGAGCTGCGGGACGGAATCCAACAATTCGGCGATCCACTCGGCCCTCGTGACCACGGGCAAGCGCCACGTCATCACGACCAAGGTCGAACACTCCGCCAACATCAACTTTGGGGAGCACCTCCAGAAGATGGGCTTCGAGGTGACCTACCTGCCGGTGGAGTCGGATGGATCGCTGGATCTCCATGTGCTGGAGCAGTCCATCCGGCCGGACACGGCGATCGTCTCGGCGATGTACGCCAACAACGAAACCGGCGTCATCTTCCCGATCGAGGAAGTGGCCGCGATCTGTCGCAGCAAGGGCGTGCTTTGCCACACGGACGCGGTTCAGATTCCGGGCAAGCTCCCGATCGATGTGAAGCGGTTGGGCGTGGATTTCCTTTCGTTGAGCGCCCACAAGCTCCATGCGCCGAAGGGCGTCGGGATGCTCTACGTGAAGAAGCGCACCCGTTACACGCCTTACGTCATCGGCGGTCATCAGGAACGCGGACGCCGGGGCGGCACCGAGAGCGTCGCGAACATCGTGGGCTTCGGACGCGCGGCGGAACTGGCACTCGCCACCCTGGAGGACGAGAACACCCGCGTGCGCGCCCTGCGCGATCGCTTGGAAGGTTGGATCCTTTCGAACATCCCGAACACGGTCCGCAACGGCGCCAAGGAACCGCGTTTGCCCAACACCGCGAACATCGCGTTCGACTTCGTCGAGGCCGAGGCCGTGTTGATGCTTCTGGATCAGGTCGGCATCTGCGCCAGCTCCGGTTCGGCCTGTACGACCGGGTCCCTCGATCCCTCCCACGTCCTTTCGGCCATGGGCATCGTGCCGATGCGTGCGCGGGGTTCGGTGCGGTTCAGCCTCGGCATCTACAACACCGCCGAGGACGTCGACTACGTCCTGCAGCACCTGCCGCGCATCATCCAGAAACTCCGCGACATCTCGCCGCTGAGCCCGGAGCACCCGGACAACGACCGCTACGACATCGAGGCGGCGCGCAAGAAGCACGAGGAGGAGATGGCGTCGGTCAAGGAGTGAGCGACGACTTCGACTTCCGTTTCGGGGGCATCGGACGCCTGTATGGGCGCGATGCCCTCGCGCGTTTGCGGGCATCGCATGCGTTGGTCGTGGGGATTGGCGGCGTCGGTTCGTGGGTGGTGGAGGCGTTGGCACGGACGGGTGTTGGGCGGTTGACCCTGGTGGATCTCGACGAGGTCTGCGTCTCCAACGTGAACCGCCAGTTGCCGGCGATGGATTCAACCCTCGGCCGATCGAAGTGCGAGGTGATGGCGGAACGGGTCCGCGGGATCCACGCGGGAACGCGCGTGGATGTCCGTCTGGAATTCTTCACGGCCGACACCGCCCAGCGTTTGCTCGGGTTGGCACCGGAGCACACCGCGGATCGTCCGGATGTCGTCGTGGACGCGATCGACAGTGTCGTGAACAAGGTCCGATTGATCGCCCTGTGCACGGAACATCAGCTCCCGTTGGTGGTGTGCGGCGGTGCGGGTGGGCGTCGTGATCCGACCGCCGTGCGGGTCGAGGACCTGGCGCGCGTGACGCACGATCGGTTGTTGAGCGAGGTGCGGAAGCGTCTGCGCAAGGAACACGGGTTCCCGCGGAACGATCGGAAGTTCGGCGTGGAATGCGTCTGCTCGGCGGAACTCCCGGTGTTTCCGGCGAAGGATGGTTCCGTCTGCGCCGTGCGTGAAGCGGCGGAGGCGGGCGAGTCGATGCGGTTGAACTGCGACGGGGGCTTTG
>JBIKWS010000679.1:0-2977 GCA_044356195.1 Cyanophyceae cyanobacterium | reverse complement strand
GTTCTTCCTGGATTACGCGCCGGTGATCTTCACGTCGGCGACCGAGGGTTTTCAGCTGGATCGCTTGCTGGAAGCCGTGCGTTTCGTGGCGGCGCAGTTGCGGCAGGTGGTGCCGACCGGGATCGTGAACCGGACCTTGCAGGACGCGATTGACCGGCGTCAGCCGGTGAGCAAGCAGGGGCATCGGTTGAAATTCTTCTATGCCACCCAGGTGGGGCAGTCGCCAGCGATCTTCCGCTTGTACGTCAACCGCGATGAGCTGTTCAGCCCGCAGTATGAAAAGTACCTCGGGGACGAACTCCGCAAGGCCTTCGGTTACGAGGGTTGCCCGATCTTCATCCAGGCCAAGCCACGTCCGAAGACGATCGATCCCGTGCGGAATCGGCGGCATCGGCCATTCGATGAGAACCGCGACGTGCGGCATGGTCGGATCCTGAGGCCGGCGATCGTCCGGGAGGCCCCGGTCGAGGAGCGTGAGGGAATGCCCAGGGGCAAGGCGGCGCGGTCTGCCGCTCCGGTGAAGACCTTCGGCAAGCCGGGTGGCAAACCCTCGTTCAAGCCTGCGGGAAAACCTGTCGGAAAACCTGCGGGAAAGCCGGTTGGAAAGCCGGTCTCGAAGCCTTCGGCATTCACCAATACGGGAGCGCCTGCCAAACGGCCTGCCAAGGCTCCGCGTCCCGCGGGCCCGATGGGCATCCCGACCCGGGCTGGGTCCAGGACCGGGAAGCCCATGGTTGGTGGACGCCCCGGTTCCGGCCGGGCGCGACCGCTGGCCGGCAAGACGGCCCGTCCTCCAGCGAAGCTGGGCGGTCGGTCTGGCGGACGCGCCGCCCAGCGCCGTCGGCGTTGAAGAGGCGGCTTTTGCCGCCATCGGCATGTTCTGTCATGGGATGCTGAAAGTTCCGGCTTCCGGGGAGGCGGGTCCGTTGGCAACGTCGCGTCGCGCATGAAGATCACAAAGGCCCTGATCACCGCCGCCGCCCCGAATCAGCGAACGCTCCCGCTCCAGACCCTGGTGGATCGGACGGGTGTGCCGAGGACGGCGCTCGCGATCATCGTCGAGGAGGCGCTCGCTGCGGGCATCGAGAAGATCGGGGTGATCGTGCAACCGGGGGACCAGGCTGCCTTTGCGGCTGCGGCGGGTGGGCATGCCGCACGTTTGGAGTTCCTGGAGCAGCGCGAGGCGCGCGGATTCGGGCACGCGGTCTGGTGCGGTCGGGAGTTTGTGGGCAATGAGCCGTTCCTGCTGTTGGTCGGCGATCATGTTTACGTGAGTTCCATCGAGGCGGGGTGTGCGCGTCAGTTGGTGGCTGTGGCTTCGCGTGAGGAGTGTGCGGTTTCCGCGGTGCAGGCGACGCATGAGAGCAAGCTTCCGTACTTCGGTGCGGTGGGTGGGCGGCGTGTTCCGGGCCAGGCCGGCCTGTACGAGGTGGCCGAAGTGCTGGAGAAACCAACGCCGACCGAGGCCGAACAGCGCCTGATCGTGCCGGGACTGCGCGCAGGCCGGTACCTGTGCTTTTTCGGCATGCACGTACTGACGCCGGGCGTGGTCGGTCTCCTCACTGCGGGGTTGGCGGCCGCCCCGGAAGGGAAGGGGCTCCACTTGTCGACGGCGCTGGCCGAATTGGTGCGTCGTGAACGGTATCTGGCCTTCGAGGTGGCCGGATCCCGGTACGACATTGGTGGAAAGTACGGACTCCTGACAGGGCAGCTCGCCCTGGCATTGTCCGGGAGCGACCGTGAGGAAGTGCTGGGAACCCTGGTGGACTTGCTGGCCCAACGGGCACGCTGACGGTTGACGGCGGTACAGCGCTTCGGGGAGGTTGGCCGGGTCGTGGAGAACCGATCGCTGATTGACCTGATCACCTCGCCCCTTTCCGAGGTGCGCAACCTTCCCTTGGAGACCGTGGCGGCCGGCGCGTCCAGCGCTCGCCTGCTGGAGATGGCGGCGGAGTTGGACGCCTTCCGGCGTCGCTCGGAGAACCTGTACGAACGCGTCCGGGCGCTCTTCTTCCTGCACGCACTCCATCGGTTCCATATCCCGGCACGGCTGGCGTCCGAAGGCGGCGGTGCTCAGGGCCTGGTTCCATTCCGCGGCTTCGAACACCTGTTGCACCGTCGGTTCGAGGAGGCGGTCGACGCCTTCCTTCTTCAACAGTCAGCCGAAGGCGCCAGCGATGGGATCTCGTCTGCCCTCGCCGCGGCGTACCACCGGTTGGCGTTCCAGACGCTGGCTGATCAGGTGCGACGCAGCGTCCGCTCGGTCCGCGGCAACCAATGGATGTTCCGCATGGGCCATCCGCTCGACCAACCACTGCGGGTGCGACCCGAACTCTTGGTGCGATCCACCGACGGGTCGTATCCGATCCTGAGGGAACAGACGCCGGTGCGGATGGACCTCACGCATTCGGCATGGTCGGACATCTTCTTCCTGGGAATGGATTATCCCGAGGGAGCGAAGGTGTTGAACATCTCGGTTGACCTTGGGGTGCATGGGCGGGACGCGGCTCCGAGGCCGCCGGTGAGTGCGTGGCTTCGGGTGATCGACGAGCCGGTGCTCCGGTTGACCTCGGTGGATCTTGGTGCGACGGCGGACATCCACTCGCTGTCGGACGTGTTCGATTTCGCGAAGGACTACCTTGGGTTGCTGAAGGCGGCGGTCATCGCATCGGGCGTCGTGCCGCCCGGAATCGAGGGATCGGGGCATTCGCTGCAGGACCTTCTCGCGCGTCTGGTGGGCGTGGGTCGAGGCCTGGAGATCGTGTCCTGTGTGAACGACATTCCCAAGGGATCGCGGCTTGCGGTGAGCACGAACCTGCTGGGATCGCTCATCAGCGTCTGCATGCGGGCGACGGGGCAGGCGGCGTCGTTGACCGGGGCGCTGGAGGAATCCGAACGTCGCCTGGTGCTGGCGCGGGCGTTGCTCGGTGAGTGGCTGGGCGGGTCGGGAGGCGGGTGGCAGGATTCCGGTGGCGTG
>JBIKWS010000677.1:0-2978 GCA_044356195.1 Cyanophyceae cyanobacterium | reverse complement strand
CTCTGCGCCGGGCCATCCGTGGTCGGAAGGGTCCAACCCCAGGCACCGCTGCCGGAACCGCCACCCGTGATCGTGTCCAGGACCACGCCGCCGAGCGCATTCTCGAAGATGCTGGTGTCGTTCTCGCCCGAGATCTCGAACACGTCGCCCGCCTCGCCCTCGACGTCGAAGAAGTACCAGTCACCGGAACGGTTTCGCGTGGCTGGCGTTCCCGCCTGCCGGAATCCCGTATCGAACGTGCCGCCCACCGTCTGGCGGACGCGCAGCGAGCGCGGCGACAGGCCGGCGTAATCAGCGCAGTCCACGAGGAGGCCGATGCGGACGTGCCGCGCTTCCGTGAAGGCCAGGCTGAAGAAGGTCGTCGGGTTCGCGCCCGGCGAATTCCACAGTCCACCCACGAACAGCTTCGGGCCGGTCGGGTTGGCCGGATTGTCCAATGCCGTGTAAGTGAAGAATCCGATCTGGATGTTGTGCGTCGGCACCCGTGTGATCGTCGCGTACGACGGATTCTGGCGGTTCTCGGGCATGCCCAGGCCCCACATCACGTAGCCGTCCGTGCCGTAGATGTTGTCGCCGTCCGCATCCATTGCCTTGGCCACCGAAGGCGTGCGCCATGCGCCGGCCGTCGTCAGGTCAACACCGCCCACCACACCCAGCGAGGTCACCGTGCCGACACTTGCGGACAAGACGACGGAGTCGCCGTCCAGGTCCTCAAACCGTCCCGAGTTTGCCGCAGTAGCCCCCTCGTTGACGCTCACCGTGGGGAGGTCCACGGCGAGCGTCGGCAGTGTGTTGGCTCGGGCGTACACGGGGAAATTGAACTCGGCCTCGTTGCCGTCATTGCTCAGGATAGCAACGGCATTGGAGAAGACTCCGGCCGTCGTGGCGTTGAACCGGATCTGGAATCCTGCGGTCGTGCCGGGAGCCACGGTCGCCGGTGCAAACAACACCGTGTATCCCGCGGGAGCCGTGATGCCCGTGATGTTCAGGGCCAGCGAACCCTGGTTGCTGATCAGGAAATCGCGCACCACCGGCGTGCCGACGGTCGTGAGACCGAAGTTCACCGGCGTCCCCTGTCCGTCCAACAACTCGCCGCCGATGGCCTGCGAAACCGCGATCTCCGGCTGCGGCGCTTGCGCACCCAGCGTCACGTCGTTGCCCGTGCCGCCCACGTAGGAGACTGCGAACTGGCCGCCGCCCACGATCGCCACCGCGCCTTCGCCCAATCCCTGGAATATGCCACCGATCGCTTCGACCGCGTCGTTCACGATCACCGGGAAGATCGTCCCGATCACCGGGGTGAACCCACCATTGTCGACATCCAGGCGGGCACCCGCCAATTGCACCGAACCGGCGACCACCAACGAACGCATCGTCGTCGTCGAGGTCAACGCCGGCCGGAGGAAGTCACCCGCGGTGAAGGTCACCGACGCCGCACTGATGGCCGTCCCGGTTTGCAGCCAACTCACCACGCCACCACCAGCACCCACGTTAAGGTTGCCCCCGGCAAGTTCGATGGATCCCGCCGCGGTCCAGGCCACGCTGCTGCCACGCAACCGCAGGTCGCTTGCCACCGGCCGGCTTATCGGAGCACTGATGCTCACCGGCCCGGTCGAGGCATCGCCGATCTCGAGCTTCGGAGCCACGATCGAGTCCAGTTCCCCGTCGGTCAGGCCCAGCACCCCGGCACCATCCGCCCCGCCCAGGTTGACAGCCACACCCGGCGTCTTCGGCGTGAACCGGATCACGCTCGACCCGAACCCGCGGATGATCTGGGCCGCGAGGTTCACCGAGTCACCGACGAACTGCATCGGTGCATTGGCCACCGTCAGGAACGCATTCCCGGTCACGGTGATCGCCACATTGCCACCCACGCTGCCCGGCGTGCCACGCAACGTCATCGTTCCGTTGCCGAGCACCTGTACGGCAGGACCGTTCAGAAAGATCGCGCTGAAGTTCGCCGCCGTCGTGGGCAACTGCTGGTTGGCCTCGATCGTCAGGGCTCCGTCCTGGGTCGTCAGGCTGGAACCCGGCGCGAGGGACACGTCCCGGGAAGACACCAGAAGGATGCTGCCGGCCCCCGTCGTTGCCACATCGGCCGTGTGCGAGGAGAACTGGAGCGTCCCAGTGCTGTACGCTGCGAAGTTGCGACCACCCGCCGGGCGCACCCGACCGGTCACATTGATCGAACCAAACCGGGCGGTGTCGGAGCCCAGGCTCACGGCCGAGGTCACCTCGGCCAGGTCGTTCACGACCAGGGTGTCCGCGGCATGGCCGGGCAGGAGGACCAACGCCACCGACGGTGAAGGAAGATCGGTGGTTGGGAACGTGTTGTTGGAGGAACGCCACCGGACGATGCCGTTGCCGAAACCATTGTCTTCCTCGATCACGACGCCGCTCGCAACCGCCGGCGACTGCAGGGAAAGATTCTCCACGGCACCCCGGGTCAGGTCGACCTTCTCGACGCCGCTGAACGTCAGGGTCCGCGCAGGATCCGCACCCGCGGGATCCAGGACCAGTTGGCCACCGGTGGCCGAGGACTGGTTGATCGCCGCCGTGGCCCACGTCGTGCCGCCCACTTCGAGGCGATCGACCGCCGAGCCTCCGCCGTTGTACTCGATCGCGAAGGGCACGTTGCCCGTCGAGGCATCCAGCGCGAACACATCCGCGCCAGCACCCAGGTTCACGATCAACCGACCGCTGATCGCCGCCGCCGGCAACGTCAGGGTCCGGTCGTTGTCCGAGAGCACAGCACCTGCCGGAGCCGGGGCCGCGAACTTCTCCGCGAGATCGGAGATCACCACGTTCGCACCGGAAAGCCGCACCGAGAATCGGTTCGGTTCACCGGTCACGGAGTTATCCGTCACCGTCAGATCGCCACCGGCGAGAACGGCCGCCAGCGTGGCCGTCCCGGAGTTCACCGACGTCAGCGTGACGTCGTTGCCCGTGCCCCCCGTGTACGAGATCCGGTAGTCGGT
>JBIKWS010000676.1:0-2980 GCA_044356195.1 Cyanophyceae cyanobacterium | reverse complement strand
CATCGGGCGGACCTTCCCATGGGCACTGGTGAAGTAGATCAATCCGTGGGCGGACACGGGCGTCGGCACCGGAATATCGCCACCCCCGTCGAGCTTCCACAGTTCACGGCCCGTGGCGAAATCGTAGCCGCCCGTATGATGCCACCCGTTCACCGCAATCTGAGTCCGCCCCGCCGTCTCCACCACCGCGGGCGTCGACCAGGTCGGCACGTCCTTGCGCGGCTGCTTCCAGACCTCCTTGCCGGTCTCCAGATCGTAGACCGCGAGAAAGGACCCCTTCTGTACATCGGCCTGCACGATCACCTTTCCGTCATGGATCACCGGCGAACTCGCAAAGCCCCATTGGGCGCTCGGCACATCGAAGTATCCGCTGTCCAGCGGTCCCAGATCCTTCTTCCAGACGAGCTTCCCTTCCATGTCGAACACGTAAAGCCCCTCGGACCCGAACAACGCCGCGATCCGCTTCCCATCGGTTGCCGGCGTCGAATTGCAGTGGCTGGCCTTCGTGTGGCGCTTCACCCGCGGCACCGCCTCCACGCCCAGCGTGTTCCACACCACCTTGCCCGTCACCCGGTCCAGCGCGATCAACCGCCATTGCTGCGGCTCCTTCTCATCCACCGACGCGATGTCCCCATACAACCCTACCTTCAACGCCGACTCGCCCGGCTTCACCGCCGTCGCCACATAGATGCGATCTTCCCAGACGATCGGACACGCATGGCCCAACCCGGGAATGGGCGTCTTCCACCGGACGCTCGTGCCCTTCCCCATGTCCCACGCGGTCGGCAGTTCCACCGAGGAATCCACGCCCGCCGCACCCACACCCATGAATTGCGGCCACCGCGTCCCGGCCTCGGCCGCGCCCGCCAAAATGAAACCCAGACCCACGACACCCGCCATCCGCGTCCTGTTCATGTCGCCACTCTTGGGTACGGAACCAGAATTGTCACTGCGGCAACGAAGGAGGGGGATCCGCCCGGAATCCCTCCGCGTTTCCGCGTGAGGCCATTCTGGCTGGCCACGCCCCAATCGCGGTCCGATATCGGACCCCGCATGGTCCGATTCTGTCCCGAACCCTGCCGTCCCACCCATTTTTGAACGTTCTCCTCTCCCATCTGGCATCCGGCGGCATTCCTGCTTATCTCTTCAGCGTACGATGCGCCTCCAACGATTCCTGATCGGACTGCTGTTCCTCGCCCTGTCGATGGGATCCGCATGGGCCCAGGCCCAGACGAAGGTCCGCCTGCTCCTCGACCGCGACGAGGTCCGCCCCGGTGACACGCTCAATGCCGCCATCGAACTCGAGATGGTCAAGGGCTGGCACACCTACTGGGTCAACCCCAGCGAAGTGGGCGGACCGGGCATCGCCACCAAGATCGAATGGAAGCTCCCCGCGGGAATCACCGCTGACCCGATCCTCTGGCCGGTGCCGCACCAATTGGAGGAGCCTTCCGGGATCACCCACATCTACGAGGGCACGGTCCTCCTCATCGTCCCCCTCCGCGTCGCCACCAATGCCACGCCCGGCACAGTCGATCTCTCCGGAGAAGTTGGCTGGCTCGAATGCCTGGAGGAATGCGTCCCGGGCAAAGCCGACGTCCGGGTCTCCCTCCGCATTGGTTCCCAATCCACACCATCCACCGCAGCCCCGCGCATCGCCGAAACAGTTGCCTCCATCCCTGTCCTCGATCCCAAGGTCCGCGCCATTGCCCGCTGGGAATCCACCGAACCCGGGAAGCAACGCGCCATCCTGATCGATTGGATGACCGACGCAAAGAAGGCCGACTTCTACCCCTTCCAACGAAAGGGCGTGGACGTGGCCGCACGCACCGAACGTCCGGATGGCGCGCCTGCCGGAAAGCTCCGCCTGCGCAAGGTCGTCAGCGAAACCGATTCGGGCTGGCCCACCAACGTCACCGGCATCCTCGTCGCCCTTCCCAACACACCGGAGCAGAAGGGCGTCGAAGTAAACCTGGCCATCCTGCCGCCCGCGATGGGCGAACCCGTTCCATTCTCCTGGGCCACGCTGATCCCGATGTTGGGAGCCGCCCTGCTTGGCGGGTTGATCCTGAACATCATGCCCTGCGTGCTCCCGGTCATCGCGCTCAAGGTCCTGAGCTTCGTCCGGCAGTCCGGCAGCAACCCCAGACACGTCCGCAAGCTCGGCATCGTCTACGGCTTGGGCGTGCTCACCTGCTTCTTCATCCTCGCAGTGGTGCTCCTCGGACTCCAGGCCGCTGGCCAGGATGCCAACTGGAACACCGCCTTCCAGAGCCCCACCTTCCGCGTCCTGCTCTGCGTCCTGATGGTGCTGGTCGCCCTCAACCTCTTCGGCGTGTTTGAAGTCTCCGTGGAAGGACAGGCCCTCAACTCGGCCACCGAGATGATCCGACGCGAGGGGCCCTCGGCCGCCTTCTTCAACGGCGTCCTTGCTGCCGTCCTGGCCACGCCCTGCACCGCCCCGTTCCTCGCCACTGCCGTCGCGTTCGCCTTCACCCAACCCCCGCTCGTCCTGGTCCTCATCTTCCTCACCGTCGGCCTTGGCCTGGCCCTGCCCTTCGTCCTCCTCTGCTGGCAACCCGCCTGGCTCAAGCTCCTGCCGCGACCCGGCGACTGGATGGTCCGCTTCAAGGTCGCCATGGGCTTCCCCATCCTCGGCACCGCGATCTGGATCTTCTGGTTCACCGCGGGCCGCATGGGCCACGCCGGTGTCCTGTGGTTCGGACTCTTCCTCGTGATCGTTGCCGCCGCCGCCTGGTCCTGGGGCGAATTCGCCCAGCGCGCCGGCCGCCCGCTCGCCGGCATCCTGACCGCCGTCATCCTGCTGGCCGGCGGGTACATCGGCTTCATGGAGATCGCCCTCGACTGGCGCACCCCCGCCTCCCAACGCCAGCCCAAGATCGCCTGGCAACCGTGGTCCAAGGCCGCCGTCGCCGAAGCCCGTGCCGCCGGTCATCCCGTGCTCGTCGACTTCACCGCA
>JBIKWS010000675.1:0-2982 GCA_044356195.1 Cyanophyceae cyanobacterium | reverse complement strand
CCGCTTCTGAAATCAAAGTCCCCCGAACCGCCGATGGCGACGGGAGTACTCCTCCAGCGCCTCGTACAATTGGGCCTTCCGGAAGTCCGGCCACAGGACAGGGGTCACGACGAACTCGGCGTAACTGATCTGCCACAGCAGGAAGTTGCTCACGCGCATTTCCCCGCTGGTCCGGATCAAAAGGTCCGGATCCGGATAGTGACGGGTGTACAGATGCTCGGAAAACACCCGCTCGTTGATCTCGGCGGGATCGATGGTTCCGTTACGGGCCTTCGCCGAAAGCTCACGGACCGCCTCGATGATCTCGGTCCGGGCGCCGTAACTCAGCGCCAGCACGAGGGTGAGCCCGGTATTCTTCGAAAGCGCGGCCTTCGTCTTCTCCAACTGCTGCTGGACGGCATCCGGCAACCGCCAGATCTGGCCGACCGCATCCAGCTTCACGTTGTTGCGGTTCAACTCGCCGATCTCGTTCTTCAGGAACCGGGCGAGATACTTCATCAAGGTATCCACCTCATCCTTCGGCCGGTTCCAGTTCTCCACCGAGAACGCATAAAGGGTCAGGTACTTCACCCCGACCTCGCCGGCCGAACGGACGATCGCCCGGACCGACTCGACCCCGTTGCGATGACCCTCGACCCGCGGCAACCCCCGCTGCTTCGCCCAGCGCCCGTTCCCATCCATGATCACGGCGACGTGCTGGGGCACGTTCGCCTGCGCCTGCGGACTCAATCGGGGTTCAGCACTCATCGTCTGTCGGGATCCAGCCCGGGACACCCGCCGATCACAGGAACATCGTCTGTTCCCGCGCCGGCCCCACCGACGTGATCGTCAGCCGGGCGCCCGTCATCTGCGCAATGGACAACAGATAATGCCGGCAGTTCACCGGAAGATCTTCCCAACGCCGGATGCCGTCCGTGGGAACTTCCCAGCCCGGGAATTCTTCGTACACAGGCTGGCAACGCGCGAGGATCTCGCAGTCGTTGGGGATGTGCGTCAACCGCTTCCCATCGACCTCGTAAGCCGTGCAGACCCGGATGGTCTTCACGGTATCCAGGCCGTCGACGTTCGTGATCGCGAGTTCGTCGATGCCATTCACCATCGCCGCATGGCGCGTGGCCACCGCGTCGAACCATCCGCAACGCCGGGCCCGACCCGTGGTCGCCCCGAACTCACGGCCCATGCCGTGGAGAAGATCGCTGATCTGGGCATTTTCCGTCGGCAAGGGACCTTCACCGACGCGGGTCGTGTACGCCTTCAGCACACCGACCACCTTATCCATGCGGTTCGGGGGAACGCCGGAACCCGTGCAGGCCCCGCCGGCCGTCGTGCTGGAGGAGGTCACGTACGGATACGTGCCGTGGTCAATGTCCAGGAAGGTACCCTGCGCACCCTCGAACAGGATGTTGGCCCCGCGGCGCGTCGCCTCGTGCAGGTACACCACCGTGTTCGTCACGAACGGACGCAAGCGGTCCGCCGCCTTCGAATATTCCGCAAAAAGGGTATCATACGACAACGGCTGCGCACCCAGCGCCTTCAAGACCTCGTTGTTTTCCTCCAACCGCTCCTTCAACCGCTCGGGAAAACGGGTCGGATGGATCAGGTCAATCACGCGCAAACCAACGCGAGCTGCCTTGTCGCCGTAAGTCGGTCCGATGCCGCGCTTGGTCGTGCCGATCTTCTGCGAGCCCTTCCGCACCTCGCGCTGGCCATCCAACTCGCGATGCCAGGGGAAGACCACGTGCGCGGTCTCGGAAATCTGCAGGTTCGCCGGGCTCACGGGGACGCCGAGCTTCGCGAGGCCTTCGAGTTCGTTCACCAGGCCGATCGGATCCAGCACCACGCCATTGCCGATCACGCAGACCTTCCCTGCCCGCAGGATGCCGGACGGAATCAGGTGAAGGACATACTTGTCCTTGCCGACATACACCGTGTGGCCGGCGTTGTTGCCACCGGCAGACCGTACGACGATCTCCGACTGTTCGGTCAGAACGTCGATGATCTTGCCTTTGCCTTCGTCACCCCATTGGGCGCCGACCAGAATCACATTTGCCATCGCAGCGAGTGTAACCGGAGACACAAAAAAACCCCGAAGCGCAATCCTCGGGGGTGCCAACCGGAAATTACCGGCGGACAGTAGGGACTCCGGTCCCGACGAGTCAACCGCAGCGGCAAGTGATTCTACGTGCCTGACTGGCCTACTGCCGGTCCACGGTCGCCCGGTCCTGCAGCCATTTCAGGTCCCGGCTTCCGGGATGGTAGATCGTCCAGTGATCCGGGATCCACTCGGCGGTCGATTCCTGCCGGGTCCGGGGATCCGTCCATAGCCGGGTGTCCACGTGCCCATCCGCGAACGCCATCGCTCCCCGGTTGCCGTGCTGGAAGGAGGGCAGATGGTACATCAACCCGGTAAAGGGCCCTTTGTGGATGATGAAGGCCGGGTGGCAGACGTTCCCGGGGGCCACATCCAGAAAGGTCAGCAGATCCGACGGCCCGGCAGCCCCCACGTCCGGCATCTTGGTAAAGAAGGTCCCGCGGCCAAAGTGGAGCCTCAGGTCCGGGGCAGCCCCGTTCATGAAGACATTCAGCGAGTAACTCCGGTTCTTCGGGTACTTCTTGTCCCCGATCTCCACCCGGCTCCGATCCCCCGGACAGCGATACGTGGCGGCCGATTGGATGTACGGCGTGAACGCAGCGTACTTGCCACCGATGAGGAACAGCCGGTTCGTGAACGTATCCAGATCCAGGTGCGTCCCCCCCAGGACCCACATCCGGTTGTCTCCCAACTGCTCCGCAGAACCATAACCGTTCAGGACCAGACCATCAGCGTTGTCCCCGGAATACAGGTTCCAGGCGATGTTCAACTGCCGCAGGTTGTTCAGGCAGGCTGTCCGCTGCGCCGATTTCTGAGCCCCAACCAGGGCTGGAAGCAGCATGGCCACCAGGATCGCAATGATCGCGATCACCACCAGCAGCTCGATCAGG